>CABUQI010000009.1 GCA_902493545.1 uncultured Collinsella sp.
TGGCGAGCACGGGACCGAGCTCGCCCCAAGTGCCATACGCGAGAATCGAGTCGCCAACGCGCGTGCCGGTGAGCGAGCGCTCGCGCATGATGGGCACAAGCGTGCCGAGCGCCGTGGAAGTAAGGGCGAGCGTCACGGCGATACCGTCGAAATGGCTGACCGAGAACCACGGCGTAAAGCGCACGGCAAGCCAGGCGATGCCAAACGTGACGGCCCACGTCGCCAAGCCGTAGCGCCCCTCCACACCCGTAATGTTCTTAGGGTCGATCTCAAAGCCGGCAAGCAGGAACAAAAAGGCCAGACCCAGCTCGGACACCAGCGAGACCTCGGCATCTACATGGATGACGCCGAGCATATGGGGTCCCAGCACCGCACCGAACACGAGCAAAAAGACCGTCTCGGGAACGGGCTTTCCGGGAATCGCCGAGGCGATGAAGGGGCTTGCAAAGGCCACGAGCGCGATGATGGCGAGTGAAACGAATGCCATGTGATGCCTTTCTCTTGTTTGCGCTTCACTGTAGCACCCTCGCCGTCCTCAACGCGCCACGAGCTGTCGTATCATAGTGAGGTTTACAAACATGTGGCTCAAGGCGACCGCAGGGCAGACCCCGCAAACCGACCGCTGCCGCATACCGTACCGTACGCCCAACCGATCAGGAAGGCAGGAACCAATGGTCTCTCGTATCTACGTGGAGAAGAAACCCGGGTTCGACGTCGAGGCTCAGCAGCTCAAGGGCGAGCTGACCGAAATTCTCGGCATCAAGGGCATCGAGGCCCTGAGGATCATCAACCGCTACGACGTCGAGGGCATCGACGAGGAGCTTTTCCGCTCCTGCGTGCCGACCGTCTTTAGCGAGCCCCAGGTCGATGTGACCTACGACGAGCTCCCCGCAAGCGATGGCGCCGTCTTTGCCGTCGAATTCCTTCCTGGCCAGTTTGACCAGCGCGCCGACTCCGCCAGCGAGTGCGTGCAGCTCATCAGCCAGGGCGAGCGCCCCGCCGTGCGCTCCGCCAAGGTCTATATGATCTCGGGCGCTCTGGACGAAGCCGCCATCGAGGCCATCAAGCACTACGTGGTGAACCCCGTCGAGGCGCGCATCGCCTCGCTCGACCTGCCCGAGACGCTGTACATGGAGACCCCCGAGCCCCAGCCCGTCGAGGTGCTCGACGGCTTCCGCGAGCTCGATGAGGCCGGCCTTGCCGCCTTTATCGCCGATCGCGGCCTTGCCATGGACGAGGCAGACATCGCCTTCTGCCAGCAGTACTTCCGCGATGAGGATCGCGACCCCACCATCACCGAAATCCGCGTGATCGACACCTATTGGTCCGATCACTGCCGCCATACCACCTTCGGCACCGTCCTGGACGACGTGACGATCGACGACGCCGTGGTGCAGCAGGCCTTCGACCGCTACATGGAGATGCGCCACGAACTCGGCCGCGACGCCAAGCCCGTCTGCCTCATGGACATGGGCACCATCGGCGCTAAGTACCTTAAGAAGACCGGCGTCATGACCGATGTCGATGAGTCCGAGGAAATCAACGCCTGCACCGTCAAGGTGAAGGTCGATGTCGACGGCGAGGACCAGGACTGGCTGTTCCTGTTTAAGAACGAGACCCACAACCACCCGACCGAGATCGAGCCCTTCGGCGGTGCCGCCACCTGCGTGGGCGGCGCCATCCGCGACCCGCTCTCGGGCCGCAGCTACGTGTACCAGGCCATGCGTGTCACCGGCGCCGGCGACCCCACCGTCCCCGTGTCCGAGACGCTCGAGGGCAAGCTGCCGCAGCGCAAGCTCGTAACCACCGCTGCCGCCGGCTACTCCAGCTACGGCAACCAGATCGGCCTTGCCACCGGCCAGGTCAACGAGCTCTATCACCCCGGCTACGTGGCCAAGCGCATGGAGGTCGGCGCCGTCGTGGGCGCTACCCCGGCAAACCACGTGCGCCGCGAGTGCCCCGCCCCCACCGACAAGATCATCCTGCTGGGCGGCCGCACCGGCCGTGACGGCATCGGCGGTGCCACCGGCTCCTCCAAGACCCAGAACACCGAGTCCATCGAGACCTCGGGCGCCGAGGTCCAGAAGGGCAACGCCCCGGTCGAGCGCAAACTGCAGCGCCTCTTCCGCCGCGGCGACGCCTGCCGCCTGATCAAACGCTGCAACGACTTTGGCGCCGGCGGCGTCTCGGTCGCCGTGGGCGAGCTTGCCGACGGCCTGTACGTGGACCTGGACACCGTGACCAAGAAGTACGACGGCCTAGACGGCACCGAGCTCGCTATCTCCGAGTCCCAGGAGCGCATGGCTTGCGCCGTCGCCGACGGTGACGTCGAGGAGTTCATGGGCTACGCCGCCGAGGAGAACCTAGAGGCAACCGTTATCGCCGAGGTTACCGCCGAGCCGCGCATGCGCATGGCCTGGAACGGCGTCGCCATCGTCGATCTGTCCCGCGAGTTCCTCAACTCCAACGGTGCGCCCAAGCACCAGGTCGCCCACGTATGCGCCCGCAGCGTGTGGCAGCCCAGCTGGGCCGGCACCACGCTCGCCGAGCGCATGACCTCGCTTGTCACCGACCTCAACGTCGCTTCCAACAAGGGCCTTTCCGAGCGCTTCGACTCCACCATCGGCGCCGCGACCGTGCTCATGCCCTTTGGCGGCAAGACGCAGCTCACCCCGAGCTCGGCCATGGTCGCCAAGTTCCCCGTGGACGGCGAGACCACCACGGCGAGTGCCATGGCATGGGGCTTCAACCCCTATCTGATGGAGGCCGACCAGTTTGCGGGCGCCTACCTGTCCGTGGTCGAGTCCATCGCCAAGCTCGTTGCCGCCGGCTTTGAGCACAAGCGCGCCTACCTCTCCTTCCAGGAGTATTTCGAGCGCCTGCGCACCGAGGCCGAGCGCTGGGGCAAGCCCATGGCTGCCGTCCTGGGTGCCCTCATGGCCCAGGTCGACCTGGGTGCCGGCGCCATCGGCGGCAAGGACTCCATGAGCGGTTCGTTTGAGGACGAGGCCGGCGAGCTCAACGTTCCGCCGACCCTGATCAGCTTCGCTGTTGCCGTGGGCCGCGCGGCGCGCGCCGTCTCCCCTGAGTTCAAGGGCCTGACGCACCGCGTCGTCCGCATCGCCCCCGCCACCTACGGCGAGGACTACCGCCCCGACGCCCAGCAGCTGCTCGCCGCGTTTGACGCCGTCGAGGCGCTCACTGCTACCGGCGACGCCCTGGCCGTCTCCACGCCCGGCTACGGCTGTGGCGCCGAGAGCCTCTTTAAGATGTGCGTCGGCAACCAGATCGGCATCGAGCTTGCCGAGGATGTGGACGTGGAGAGCCTCTTCACCCCGCTCTACGGCAGCTTTATCGTCGAGCTCGCCGAGGACGCCGAGCTGCCCGAGGTCGCCGACGGCGTTGTCGTCGAGCCCCTGGGTACCACCGTCGAGGGCTATGTCATCGACACCGGCTCCGAGGTCATCGAGCTCGCCGAGCTCCAGGAGGCCTGGGAGAGCGGCATCGAGGGCGTCTTCGCCTACCGCAGCGCCGGCGAGACCCCCGAGGTCGAGACCATCGACTTCCGCGCCAAGGATATCCACGTGTACGGCGGCGCCAAGATCGCCCGCCCGCGCGTGATCATCCCCGTGTTCCCCGGCAACAACTGCGAGTACGACAGCGCCCGCGCCTTCCGTGCCGCCGGTGCCGAGGCCGACACCTTCGTGATCAACAACCTCACGCCCGAGGCCGTCGCCGAGAGCACCCACGAGCTTGCCCGCCGCATCCGTGCAAGCCAGATCGTCATGATCCCCGGCGGCTTCTCGGGCGGCGACGAGCCCGACGGCTCTGCCAAGTTCATCACGGCGTTCTTCCGTGCTCCCGAGGTCACCGAGGCAGTCCGCGACCTGCTCAAGGCCCGCGACGGCCTGATGCTGGGCATCTGCAACGGCTTCCAGGCTCTGGTCAAGCTCGGCCTGGTGCCCTACGGTGACATCGTCGACGCCACGCCCGATGCGCCCACGCTGACGTTCAACACCATCGGTCGCCATCAGAGCCGCCTGGTGCGCACCCGCATCTCGTCCAACCTGTCCCCATGGCTGTCGCAGTGCAGCCTGGACGACCCCTACACCGTCGCCATCAGCCACGGCGAGGGCCGCTTTGTCGCCAATGACGAAGTACTCGCCCAGCTGATCGCCAACGGCCAGGTCGCCACGCAGTACGTGGGCGAGGACGGCAAGCCCAGCATGGATCTTTCCGTCAACCCCAACGGCTCCGCACTCGCCATTGAGGGCATCACGAGCCCCGACGGCCGCGTCCTAGGCAAGATGGGCCATGCCGAGCGTCGCGGCGACAACCTGTACCGCAACGTGCCCGAGCATGTCCCCGGCGACAAGTTCATGCCAATCTTTGAGAGCGGCGTAGCCTACTTCGCTTAATACGTTCCCATCGGGTACAATCCCCTCGGGTAACAACACCCGCCACCGACGCATCCGGTGGCGGGTTCTTTTTTGCTTCGCGCATGTAGAAAGGACATCATGAAAAGCCGCAAGCCGTATCTCGCCACCCTGCCCGGACTCATCCTGGGCTGTCTCGTTTGCTGCGCGCTCTGGGGCTCTGCCTTCCCCTGCATCAAGATCGGCTACGGCCTCTTTGGCATTCCCGCGCACGACAGCGCCTCGCAGCTGCTCTTCGCGGGTCTGCGCTTCACCCTTGCCGGCATGCTGGTCATTGTTGGCATGAGCGTGGCCCAGCGCCGACCGCTCGTTCCGCAAGCGCGTGATATCAAGCCCATCTGCATCTTGTCGCTCTTCCAGACCATCGGCCAGTACTTCTTTTTCTACCTTGGTCTCTCCCGTGCAAGCGCTATGTCAAGCTCCATCATCGAGGCCAGCGCCAACTTCTTGGCTATCCTCTTTGCCGTCCTGGCGTTTCGCACCGAAAAGCTCGATGCGGCCAAGGTGCTCGGCTGCGTACTGGGCTTTGCCGGCGTCGCGCTCGTCAACCTTTCGGGCGCGGACGGCACCTTTGGCTTTACGCTCGACGGCGAGGGCTTCATCCTGGCCTCCACCGTCGCGGGCGCCCTTTCGACCTGCCTGATCGGCATCTTCTCGCGCGAGCACGACGGCGTCTTGCTTGCCGGGTGGCAGTTCTTGGTCGGCGGCCTGGTCCTCACCGCCATCGGCTTTATGATGGGTGGCGCGCTCTCCCCCACGGCGATTGCCCCCGCCATCGCGCTCATCATCTACATGGCGCTTATCTCCGCGGTCGCCTACTCGCTGTGGTCGCGCCTGCTTGCCGTCAACCCCGTCAGCCGCGTCTCGGTCTTTGGGTTTATGAACCCCGTCTTTGGTGTGCTGCTGAGCGCGCTGCTGCTCGGCGAGGGTGCTGGCACGAGCCCCGTTACCGTCATCGTTGCCCTGCTGTTGGTCTGCAGCGGCATCATCATCGTCAACAAACCCAAAAAAGCTTAACGAACTGCCCTTATTTAGCAGAGGGGATTCATGTACTTTAGCTTAATGGAGTACATCGGTGAGCTGAGGGCCGCCACGCACGCAAGCGTGCACCCCTTTTCCTAGCGTATCTGGACGCCGGCTTTCTTTTTCTCGGCCTTGACGCGGTAGAGCTCCGCATCGGCAGCGCGAAGTAAGTCTTGCCAGGTATCAACACTATCGCCGACCCGCGCGTAACCGATGGACATCCGCAATGCATACGGCACCTCGGCACGAGCGAGCTCGTCGTTAATCGCCGAACACAGGTCTATGATGTCCTGTTCCGCCGTCGCCTTTTGAAGCACCACGAACTCATCGCCACCATAGCGTGCGATAAAACCACCAGACGCCGAGCAGACCTCTTTGAGCGTAGCAGATATGACCTGGAGGGCATGATCGCCCTCAACATGTCCATACCGGTCGTTAATTTGCTTAAAGCCGTCGGCATCCATCATAAGCAGATACACATCATCGGCCTGGTCAGCACCCGAGAACAGCGACAGCATATAGGTCTCAAAACGGTTGCGATTGTTAAGGCCAGTCAACGGGTCGGTCGAGATCAGCTGCTCCTGACAAACAATGTAGAGATGCAACATACTTAACATGATGCCGACACTAAGGCAGGGACCCGAATAAAAGACCTGAAAGACACCGGCCACCAAGGCCGGAATGGCGAAAAATGCCAAGGTTTGATAGATGGCCTTCTTTTGTAGGCTCTCGACCTTGCAAGATTGTATAAACGCATGCAGGGACGTATATATAACGTAGCAGTAGCTGACGATGGGCTGGATCATATAGACAAAACCGCGACGATACGCGCCCTGCGCATCGATATAGAACAGGGCGTGCGTCCAGTAGCTAGTAAACGCCAGTACGACTACCAGCACCGCAGGCAGCGTTACAAACGCCATCCTATAGCGCGCGGTCAAAAGGCGAGAACCCTGCACCGTCTCGGAATAGATAAACCAAATGAGGCACGCGGCGGCAAAGAGCGAAAACGAAACCGCGTTGGAAATCCAGTTGGCAGCAATGCCCAGCGTGCCGCCCACACCGTCCGAAAGCGTCCAGATTATATCGAATAGCATGTACGCGGCAGAGGTGTAACCGAGCGTACTAAACAATAACTGCTGGGTACTCGAGAACAAGGAGTGGCGACTTCGCGCGGCAAGCCCGATAAGAACAATCATGCATAGCAGGAATATCTCAATCTTGAGTGCCTTAACCACTAGACGCCATCCCTTCAATATCCAAGTGGTCAGAATCGCCCGATTCGTGTCTGGGCAATAAACACCCCTACTCCGCAGGGGTAAGGGGAATAATAGCAGAGCGCCCGAACGTCACTGCAAGACAGCTTTCGTTCGGGCGCTCAAACGGCGCGAATTGCACGCCGGCTTGATTGACTCGCGTCGACGATTACTCGCCATCGATGTCGGTCGCGACGGCCTCCTCGATGGCCTCGACACCGGCAGGCGACAGATCCTCTTTGCCGTGGCAGAACTTCTTATCGACCCAGCCGGTCAGAATCGGAGCCATGATTGCCGTGATGATGACGGCAGTGGCGATCTGCGCATACGCAGTGGGCGCAAGCTCGGCATAGCGCGGGGCGACCTCGGCGAGGGCGACCGGCGTGGTCATAGCCGTGCCGGCGATAGTGGAGCAGGCAACGGCCGCCTTGCCGTTACCACCGCACAGGCGCTCGAACGCAAAGGTAATGGGACCGACGATAAAGAGCGTGATGAGGCCCAGCAGGATGCCCGAAATACCGCCGGTGATAAAGCTCGAAAGGCTCATGGACGCACCGAGCTGAAAGCCGATAACGGCGATCGCGGGATTGGCGCCGGGGACCAGCAGATTCTTGATAAACGGGAACAAGTTGCCCAGGACCATGCCGATAACAAGCGGCAGGATGGATCCGATGATGGTGCCGACGGGGATGTTGGCGAGACCCGAGACACCGAGGATGATCATCGTGACGGCGGGGCCGGCCGTAAAGAACAGGATACCGACAGCGCCCTGCTCGGACTCATCGCCGAACTCGCCCATGATGCCCGTATAGAGCGCCATGTTGCAAAACGTAATGCCGCCGATGATGGAAACCGAGCTCAGGCCTAAAAAGTTATCGTTAAAGAAGTACGCGACGCCCAGACCCAGCGCGGCTGCCACTACAAGCTTAGGAATCAGCACGACGATGCCGGTCTTGATGGCGCCCGGCGTGGACTTAAAGCTGATGCCGGCGCCCACGAACAGCAAGATCGCGGCAACGATGGTGTTGGAGCCGCCGCGGCAGGCAGCCGTAAAGAAGCCGCCGACCTCAAAGACCTGCGGGCAGAAGGTATTGAGCAAAAGGCCGACGATCATCGGATAGATCATGATGTCGCCCGGGATGCGCGGTACCTTGAATTTCTTTTGCTCGCTGGCGGTCGCTTCCTGTGCCATGAAACCCCCATTTCCGCTGACGCAGAACAAAAGCCCACGTCACGCTTTGCTACAGTAAAGTTTGACCATGGTACCAGAAGAAGCAGACCGCCTCGGTGAGAAATTCGATTCGTTAGGCCGGGACGATAACGCGTCCTGCTCCTATACGAGGCTCAAAACGATATAGAACACGATGCCCGAAACGCAGCACCACAACATCGACTTTGTCTTGATTGCCACCGCCACGACGCCGGTGGCCGCAATCCAGGGAACCAAGGCAGGCCAGAGTCCCGCGTCGAACGCGCCGGGGTTCACCAAGTCGTTGGCGACCAGCGCGGCAAAGGCAGCGGGCGGGATATAGCCCAGGGCCTCGGTAATGCGGGGCGACAGGGTCCGCCCGCGCAAGGCGAACGCCGGCGCGATGCGAAAGAACGCGATAGCAGCCCACGACGACAGCCACAGAACCAAGAACTCGTTAGCGGGCATCGCGGGCACCTCTTCCGTCAAATACAGTATCGCACGCCAGCGCAATGGCAATGCCGACCACGACGCTTGCCGGCACGGCAATATTCGCGAGGCCCAAGAACTTGCATACGGCGACGGACACCGCGCCCGAAACCGCCGCGACAACGTTACCGCGCGACAACCGCTGCGAAAAGAGCAGGCAGATAAAGAGCGAGGTGCAGACAAAGGCTGCAATGGCGGTGGGAACATCGACAACGGCGCCGACGATGGCGCCCATCGTACACGAAACGCCCCATGTTGCGATGAGGATCACGTTGAGCACAAAGGACTCGCGCGGGCCCCAATCCTCCCCTTCAACCAACTTGGCAAGCGAGATGCCATATGCCTCCTCGGTAAGTGTCGCGGCAACAGCCAGCGTCTGACGCTTCGAGGCACCCCTCAGATGCGGTGCGATCGATGCCGAGTAAAGCGCAAAACGCGAGGAG
The DNA here is from genome assembly GCA_902493545.1 of uncultured Collinsella sp. Classification (GTDB taxonomy): domain Bacteria; phylum Actinomycetota; class Coriobacteriia; order Coriobacteriales; family Coriobacteriaceae; genus Collinsella. The sequence continues at coordinate 8,837 of CABUQI010000009.1, forward strand.
ATGGCGGCAACGCTCGCGACGATCGATGCTGCAGGCACACCCGCCAGCCACAGGTTGCAGATCATAAACTGGCCGCTGCCCGTCACAAACGTACTGCTTAGAGCAAAGACCATCCAGGGCTCCATTCCCGTCTGCCCCATGATCATTCCGCACGGCGCGCCTATTGCCACATAGGTAAGCATCACTGGCCAGACGGTTCTAACGATTTTGAGCACCATACGTTTCTCATCCTGACAAGGTCTCCGAGCCGCATGTAGCGACACGGCAGAATCATCATCCGGCAGCAACCGAGTTCACCTACAATTGCCACCGGATCGAAAGACACAACTTTTTAGGAAGTCATTATGACAGTTATCGATCGAGACCGGGCGCGCGCGGCCTTCAAAAGCTACACCGATGCCTACGACGCCACCAACCCACGCATCGCGCTCAAAATCGAGCATACGTACCACGTGGCCGAGGCATGCGATGCCGTAGCGCGCGAGCAGGGCTGGTCGTCAGAAGATATTGACCTGGCATGGCTTTGCGGCCTGCTACACGATATGGGCCGCTTTGAGCAGCTGCGACGCTGGGACACCTTTAAGGACGCCGAGAGCATGAGCCATGCGGCGCTGGGCATCGAGGTCCTCTTTGGCGAGAATCCCGCCGATGCACCCGCCGTAACGAGCATCCGCGACTTTATCGATGACCCGGCAGAAGATGGGCTCATCCGAGCGAGCATTGCCTATCACAGCGATTTCCGCCTACCCGCGCAGCTCAACGTGCGCACGCGGAGCTTCTGCGATATCGTGCGCGATGGTGACAAGATCGACATTATGCGCACCATCGCCGACAGCACCGTCGACACTATCCTCAAGGTGGACGAGAAGACGTTTCTCGGCAGCCGTTTCTCGTCGCCGACACTTGCCGCCTTTGACGAGCACCGCTGCGTCGCACGCGATGAGCGCGATGAGCCCGCCGACTTCTTGGTGGGGCTTATCTGCTTTATGTTTGAGCTCGTCTATCCAGCAAGCCGCGCGCTGGCGCGCGAACAGGGCGATATCCACCGCCTGCTCGACGCGCCCTTTGGCATTACGCGGCCCTTTACCGACCCCGCCACGCAGGCAACTTGGAGCCGCCTAAAGGACGAGATGCGCGACTGGCTGGCGCGCGCCTAGCGCTTAAGCTGGGCCAGCAGCTCCTCAACGACCTCGACGGCGTCCCCAACAACCTTGTACTGGGCAGCACCAAAAATGGGGGCATCCGGGTCCTCGTTGATGGCGATGATGCACTCCGTCCCACCGATGCCGGCAAGATGTTGGATGGCGCCCGAAACACCGATACTCACGAGAAGCCTGGGCGAAACCGATACGCCCGTCTGGCCAATCTGGTGGCGATTCTCCAGCCAACCCGCCTCCACGACGGGACGCGTGCAACCAAGCTCGGCACCCAGGGCATCGGCGAGCCTTCGCATCAGCGGCAGGTTTTTCTTGGAACCAATGCCGCGACCCACCACGACAAGGCGCTCGGCATCGGCAATCGAAGCCTGCTGCCCCCACTCCTCGGCGGGAATCGAGATCTCGACACGGGCCTTAACGTCTTCCGCAAGCATCACCTGGGTGATCGCGCCGGAACGGCCGTAGTCGAAGTCGGGCGCCTTAAAGATGCCGGGACGAACCGTTGCCATCTGCGGACGGTGGTTGGGGCAAATGATGGTGGCCATCAAGTTGCCGCCAAACGCCGGGCGCGTCTGCTGCAGTAGGCCCGACTCCGCATCCATCGAAAGCACGGTGCAGTCGGCCGTAAGACCCGTCTGCAAACGCACGGCAACGCCAGGTGCCAGTTCGCGACCAAAAGCGGTCGCACCATATAGGATGGCCTCGGGTTTGCGTTCGGCTACCAAATCGCAGATCAAGCGGGCGTAGACCTCCGCATCGTTTTGGCGCAGACGCTCGTCGCGACAGGCCAGGACTTCGTCGGCGCCCGCGCAAACCAGATGCTCCAGGTCCCCAAGCGAGCCCTCGGGGCTTATGCCGACCAGTGCCACCAGACGGCAGCCGCGAGCATCGGCAAGCTCGCGCCCCTTGCCCATGAGCTCGTAGGCCACGGGAGCCACGGCATCGTGCTCGTCAGTCTGCACGAAGACCCAAATGTCTCGATATGCATCAAGGTCCACCGTACCAGCGGCCTCGTCACGCTCGATCGAGATAGCGTTGACGGGGCAGGCGTCGACGCACCCACCGCATAGGATGCAGCCGTCGGTTACGCGGGCGCATCGGCTGGGTCGCTCGCCTTCCACTACGATGCCGCCCGAGGCACAGGCGCGAACGCAGCGACCGCAGCCGATACAGGCTTCGCTATCGATAATCAGTCCGCCCATCTATGCCATCCCCTCGATAATCTTGGCAAGCTTTGCCGCCTGCTCGGACGCCGTCCCCTCAACGGTCTCGCACGTTTGGTCACGGTCGGGCACAAACGAGCGCACGACCTGTGTCGGCGACCCGGCAAGGCCGCAACGCGCGGGGTCGGCGTTCACGTCGGCGGCACTGACCACGCGCACGTCCGCCTCCTCCGCCGCGCGAATACCGGCAATACTCGGCATACGCAACTGGCCAATCTCCTTGGCAGTCGTCATCGCGCACGGCATCTCAAGGTACACCGTCTCCTCGCCGGCATCGCATCCGTGAACGACCGCCAGCGAGTCACACGTCGTAAAGCCCGCGCTTTGCACGCAGCTCACGTCGGTCACGCAGGGAATCTCAAAGGCACCGGCAAGCTCGGGACCAATCTGGGCCGTATCGCCATCCACCGCCATCTTGCCGCAGATGAGCAGGTCGAAGTCCTCGTCGAGCGCCTCGATGCCGCACTTGAGGGCATAGGTGGTTGCCAGGGTATCGGCACCTGCAAAGGCGCGATCGGTCAGCAGCAGCGCATCGTCGGCGCCTCGAGCGATGCAGTCGCGCAGCAGCGACTCGGTCGCGGGGATGCCCATCGACACCACCGTCACGCGCACATCCATGCCAAAGCCGATAAAGTCGTCCTTCAGCGCCAGCGCGCATTCCAAAGCGCTCGCATCAAAGGGATTAATGACCGCCTGCTTGCCATCGCGCACGATGGTATTGGTCTTGGGGTCCATCTTGACCTCGGTGCTGCCCGGCACGGCCTTGACGCACACCACCATATGGAAATCGCTCATCTTCACGCGCCCCCTTTCTGGACGAGCTCATCCAAGAGCTTCTCCGAAAACAGGTTACCGCGACCCAGCTGCCCGGCAGGATCGAGCTGGAGCTTGAGCCGCGCCGACTCGACCATGGCCTCGTGACCGTACATCGTCTCCAAGAAGCCCGCCTTGATCTTGCCGACGCCGTGTTCTGCGGAGACGGCACCGCCCATGGCCGTGACCTCGGAAGCCCACTGGGCAAAGAGTTCTGCGCCGCGGCGATAATCCTGTGCATCGCGCGGCAGAATGTTCACATGCAGATGGTTGTTACCGATATGCCCCCAGGCGGCAGATTCAAGCCCACTTTCCGCCAGCGTGCGGCGATAGAGGGCGATAACATCGGCCAAGTGCGCGTTGGGCACCGACATGTCCGAACCCAGTTTGGTGATGGTGGGATCCATGCGGCGGCGCTCGTCGATGAGCATGTTGACGCTCTCGGGCACCGCATGGCGGAAGAATCGCTGACACTCGCGATCGACCTCGGTGCGCGCGACCCATGTCGCATCGTCACTGCCGCCCGCAAGCTCCAGTACCCACCCCAAGTGATACAGCTCCTCAGTCGCCTGGGCTTCGTCGTCGCAGTCGAGCTCCACGTAGACACAGACCTTGGCGTCTTTGTCGAGCGCAGGCAGCGAGGCAAACGCCGTCGACTGCTCGCGCTGGCGACGTAGAATATCCAGGGCGCCAGCATCGAAGTACTCGATGGCAGCCGCATGGGACAGGACGGGACGCACAGAATCGGTGAAGGACACGGCCTTGTCTTCGCTGTCGAAGAAGCAGCTCACGCCCCAAACGACCGCGGGTGCCACCTGCAGGGCAATCTCGAGTTCGGTGATGACACCGATTGTGCCACACGCACCGATAAACAGATCGATGGCATCCATATCGTCAGCAACGAAATAGCCCGAAGCATTTTTTGTCTTGGGCATGGTATAGCCGGGAAGATCGAGCTCGAGTGTACGGCCCGCTGCCGTCACGAGCGACAGGTGGCGGCCCTGGGCAAAAGCCTCGCCGCGCCGAAGCTCAAGCAAATCGCCATCAGCCAGCACGACGTGGAGTCCCGTGATATGTGGGCGCATGGGGCCGTAGGCGTAGCTGCGGGCACCGGAGGCGTTACATGCCGCCATGCCGCCCAGACAGGCAGACGCCTCGGTGGGATCGGTGGGAAAAAACTGCTCGGGAGCCTCTTGGAACTCCTCGTAGGCCTCAAGCGATGCCTGGTCCCAACCAGCGGTCGGCAGCACCTTCTTGCTCAGCTGCTTGCGCAGCTCCGAGAGCACAACGCCCGGCTCCACGCGCAGCAGAAATTGGCCTTGTTCATCGCGGCGAAGGCCCAAATAGCGATTCATACGGGAAGTATTGAGGATATGCCCGCCGTGGGGCACGGCGCCGGCGGCAAGGCCGGTTCGGGCGCCCTGAACCGTTACCGGAACACGCTCGGCATGGAGCTTTTCCAAAATGGCACGGACCTCGTTTTCCGTTGTCGGAAACGAGATGCTCGAGGCCTCGCCCGATGCGCGAGATTCATCGCGGCCATACTCTTCGAACTCGTCGGTGAAGGGTTTGATGGTTGCAGACACGCGAACTCCCCCTTTAGCTAACTACAGTGTTTGCAGGGAGATGTTACCGCATCGTTTCGTCGACGTGTTCGAGACCGTCTCCATAATTGGCGATTTTTACGTTCGTGCAATTCGGCGAGCGGCTTGATTTCCTCGGCAGACGATGCTTTTGACACATATGGCCCCGCCGTCGCCGACCGCGCGATTGTCGCTTGAAAAAAGTTGGAGTATTTTTTGCCGCCTTTTACCTGCGGAGACACCAATCCGTCAAGCATTTGGTCAGCAATTGGTCAAGTAGTGGCTGATACCGTCGGCATCGACAGCCAAAACCGACAGAAGTTTTGGCCCCAGAAGCAGGGAGGTTCCCATGGCATATTACTGGCCCCAGTACGGCATCGCCATCGAAGTCGACGACGATCCCCATCTCCTGCCTTTCGACGAAGAGGCATTCCCCGATACGACGGTCTACCACGTTACCACCGATGTGATCTGCGACCCCGAGTCGTTCTCGGCGCTCGCCCACCGCATCGCGCATATCCACGACATCGAGCTCCCTCCCGACTTCGACGAGCTTGTCTACTCACGCCGCCTGATGCTTCACATGCTCTTTGGAGCGAACCCGTCCACCTTTGCGCGCATCTATACCGCCAAGGATGCCGCATGAGCGCGAAGAAGCCACCCCACTTTGCAGGCCCGGGTCGTCGCAAGAAGCTCATCGTTGCCTGCTTGGCCATCGTCTGTGCCCTTGTCGCCGTAGGACTATACGCTTGGCAGTCGCAGCCCGTACCCGAGGCGGGCGCTTCGGTTACGACGGCCGAGGGCAAAACGCGTCAGGAAATCCAAGATGAGCTCGACGCCATCGTCCGCGACAACATGATGACGATTTCGGTCGCACCGGTCGCTCAGCTGCAGGAGGACGGCAAGCTGCGCGTCAACGTGCAAAACGTCCAAGACAATAAATTTCCCCAGCGATTCCGCGTCATCCAAAACGACGAGACCATGTACGAATCCGGTGTGGTCGAGACCGGCAAGACAATCGAGACGTGCCCCGCCGGCGACATCAAAGAAGGCGAGGCGTACATCGAGATCCAGGCACTCGATGCCAAGACCCTCGACAGCCACGGCAATCCGACACGTGTCAAGGTACGGGTTGAGCAAGCCGAGAACTAGCTTTCCGGCCGACGCGGCACCGCACGCAATTCACCAGCATTCGTCCAATCATCGCGGGGACAGCCCGCGGCGAATAGAAAGGAACGACCATGAACATCACCAGGAACATGAACGGAGCCAGAGCGCTCGTCGTGGGCGCAGGGCTCGCGCTCGCACTCGCAATGGGCGCCGCCCCGACGCCAGCTATGGCAGCCGGGCGCGTTGGGACCACGAAGGTAATGGTCAGGACCGAGATCGACAACGTTGAGTTCAAAGTTCCGACGGTTATTCCCTTCGTCGCCAAGGCCGACGGCACGCTTCAGGGCCCCTCAGAAGACGCGACCACCATCGACAATCATTCGGCCTACGGCATCCATGTCACCAACATGAAGATCGACGCCATGAACACCTGGACCATTGCCGCCGACGCCAAGGCCGGAACCGCGCAGAACTCCATCGACTTTAAGGTCGGCCCCGACGGCGCGCTCCAGAACGCCAGCGCCGCAATGCAGGGAACGGGCCTCGATCTTTCCAAGAATGCAGCCTTCGACATGGGCTACCAGGGCATTGCCGGTGGCACGGACAAAATTAAGCTCAAGACAAGCGGAAACGTCGCCCGCGTCACGCGCGACATCTTCCGCGTAACCGGCGAAGGCGATCAGGTTGCAACGATCACCTGGACGGTCGAGCCCGGTGCGCACACGGCATAAGGCCGTCGCCCTGGCCGCCGCCGTCAGCATCCTAGCGTTTGGGCCAGCCATGGCCTTTGCCCAGCAAGAACAGGCGCAGGCCGCCACGCAAGTGACGGTCGACCTCTCGGAGCTCGACCGCAGCGACCGCGAGGAACCGTTGGCGCAGACAGGCGACAAACGATGGCTCTTGGCAGCAGGCGCCGCAGCAGCAGGCGCGGGAACCGCCGGCCTCGGTCTGCACATCAAACACAGCCAGAAACAAAACATGAACAGGCCGCACTAAATTAGCTAAGGAGACCCCATGGCATCGAAGAACCTTTTGCCCGTCGTCGCACTCTGCGGCGCGCTCGCAACCGGAACGCCTGTCGCCGCTTGGGCGACTCCTGTCATGGCAGACTCCTTACCAGCGGCCCTAAGCTCCGCACCAAATCCGTCGAGCGCCATTGCGTGCAAGCGTTTTTCGATCGCACAGGCCGCAATCTCAACCTCGGGATGCCTTCGTCGTAATACGGACGGCTCGATAGTCGTGGATATCAATCGTTCGAACAAGGCAAACGGCTCCCAGGCGGGGTGCGCCGTCTGCACGTGGCGCTCGGTTGTGCTCGATGCAGATGGCGATCCATGCAATTTAGAGCTGCGCATCGACATCGCTTCGGTCGATGACTCGGCGAACGGAGCGAAGGTCGCCTTCGACGGTACGTTTTTTGAGAAAGGAGGCGGTATATGTCTGGGCTGCGCCGCCGCGAATGCAGACGACACGCAGTCCACCCTCTCATTCACGGCATCGTTGCGGCTGACCAAAGCCGGTACCGATGCCATCGCGGCGGGAGAAGCGTCCCTGCTGTTCTACGCCGTCAGTACCAAAGACACAGACGCTCATTTCGAGAAGCCAGCCGGATCACTCAGCCTTACACGAGGGATAGAGGCAGGCCCTATTGAAATCGATGCCCGCGCGCAAAGCAGGCAACGCATTCTTGCCGACCCGGCGCTTCTCGAAATGGAGTGGAACGGATCCGGAGCCATCGGAATTCTCCCCTCCGCGTTTGACGCCAAGACGCTCCCCCCAAACGACGAACCCATCAACGCAACCATACAAGAAGAGAGCGCGGACAAAGAAGCAGGTGCGGGCGACACGCTGTCGCCGACAAACAGCGTCCCAGCTTCTTTCGAAGCGCCGAATGAGCCCGCTGCCGATCCAAACGATCCCGAGTTCGCGGACAGTCTGGGGCTTGCTGATCCTCAAGAGATCGATGAAGGTAACTGCTGCGTGCTTGCCGCGCTCGACCACACGGAGGTCATCGACGCTGCGAACATCGAAGTTGCCGCCGCCAATCAGCCCGTCCGCAAGTCGGCCATCATCGCATTTCCCGAATCCATCGAAGTCGTCTTTTTGCCATCGGGCGAGGTCGTGGCCCCAACACTGCTCACCTTGTTGGGCGCCAAGAATACTCGAAACGAAATTAAAAAGGTCACGGTTGTCGACCCTGCAACCACCGCCAAGCTGCGTCTATACGCCGTTGCTCCAGACGGAGGCAAGACCTTGGAATTCGATGGCGACACACTCCTAGCCTGGCGACGTCTGGACATTATGCAAGACGTCTCGTATCAGATCGAACTCGAAGGGTTTGATCGTGCCCGCGATGCCAATATCATCGCCGCGGCTATTGAATCCCCGCAGCGGCTTATGACACTGCGCTTTGAATACTATCCCTATGTCCCGACAACCACCTGAGGCTTAAATGCTGCACATCATTCCTAACACCACTTATATAACGTATTAGATGAGTCGCGATGTGCCTCGCATTTCGTTCTGCTACGATTGCCACGTTGGCATCAATACAGGAGGGCTCATGCCGGGCTTGGGAACAATCATCAACGTTGTGCTTTTAGCTGCGGGCGGTCTTTTGGGATTAGCGGGCGGCCGCTTCATCACACCGCGCATCCAAGACACGCTCATGAAAGCATCGGGGCTGTGCGTCCTGTTTATCGGCCTTGGCGGCACCATGCAAAAGATGCTCCTTATCGATGGGAAGGCGCTAGCGACCACCGGCACCACCATGCTCATCGTCTCATTTGCGCTCGGTTCGCTCATCGGCGAGGCCGTCAACTTGGAAGCCGCCATCGAGAACCTTGGCGAATGGCTCAAGCGAAAAACCGGCAGCGAGGGTGACAACGAGTTCACCAACGCCTTTGTCTCGACATCGCTCACGGTGTGCATCGGCGCCATGGCCATCGTGGGCTCGATTCAGGACGGTCTGCTCGGTGACTGGTCAACGCTTGCCTTGAAAGGCGCATTGGACTGCATCATCGTCTGCACCATGACGGCGTCGCTTGGCCGCGGCTGCATTTTCTCCGCCCTGCCCGTCGCCGTGTTCCAGGGGACGATCACGTTGTTTGCCGGCGCGCTCTCCCCCATCATGACCGCGGCAGCCCTCGACAGCCTTTCGCTCGTAGGCTCCATGCTCATCTTCTGCGTCGGCGTCAACCTCATCCGTCCTCAGACCTTCCGCACGGCCAATATGCTCCCCTCCGTCGTCATCGCCGTCATCTACGCCCTCCTGTTCTAAATCTATCAACGCAGCGGTATCTCGAACATCTGTTTGATGCTGTGCTATGATATGAGGTCACCGTAGCTGCGTTAGGAGAGGAGAAGCGGTGGCCGACCAGGACATCAAGATGCTCATCGAGCGCATTATGGCCGAGGCCCGGACCCATCAGTCCACCCGCTTCTCAAACGAAATCTACGCAGACGAGCCGATTCTCAAAACCGGCCGACAGATGCAGAATTTCCTCCCCGACCAGTACCGTAAAATGCGCGAGATATCGCGCTGGCAGGATGACCCCAAGGGCGGTGCGGGCCGCTGGCTTTCGGAAGCCGAGCTTTTTTACCGCCAGGGCCTGCTGATGGCCGACTTTGAGGACGACTGTCCCTACAACGGCACCTTTAAGTCGTACTTTCCCACCTACAACGCCATGAGCGACCGGCAGCTGCGCGGCTACTTTACCTGGCGTGCCCAAGTGCGCCGCGGAACCGTCGAGGAAACGTCTACGTCCTTTGCCTTTCTGTATCTCTATGAGCTGATTTGCGGCATTGGCGTAGATGACCCGCTCGACGGTTTTAACAAGATCAAGGCCTTTTGGGATGTCTATCGCGCCTTCGAGCCCGGCATTGATCGGTTTGCACGCGTGTGGTTGCAGGATTACGCCGTATTCCATGGGCTCGACCCCAAGCTGCTCCGCGACTCTAAAACCGTCATGTTCGATAACGCCCTTATCGAGCTGCGGCGCGCGGCACGAGACCTTGTACCGGCACCGGCACCGTCCGACCAGACCCCCAAACGTCGCAAAACCTCCGAGCCCACGCTCCCCCTTCCGCCCGATGAGGTGCGCGAGGAGCGACTCATGGCCGCCATCAACGCCCTCTCCACGTACAACCTAAGTAACTCGCGGCTCGACCGCAGCCACCACCGCGATCTGCGCCACGTGGCATGCGCCGCGTATGTCCGCATGGCGCGCTACTACGACACGCATCGAAAGACCGGCATCGTAGCGAGCTTGTTTGGGGAGGAGACGGCCATGCCCTACACCATGTTTGCCTCGGCCGTATTCTTTGCGCCCGAGCGCCACGAGAACTGCGAATACCGCCTGGATCCCATCCATATCTACCGTTGCCAAAACGGCTTTTGGGAATGTATGCGTATCCATGGTAGTAGGCAAAAGAGCAGCAAGCTCGGTGAAATGATGCGCGCCTGCGACCAACGCCTGCGCCTGGCGCTGGACCCCGCCCATCCCCTTAAGGAAGAAAAGGTCCCCAAATATCTGGCCAAGATTATCGATGACGAGATTGTGGCATGGCTTTCGTGGGACGCCGCACACCAGCCCGTCAAGATCGATATCGACCTGACTCAGCTGGGGCACATTCGGAGCGCCGCTGCGCAAACGCGCGAAGCGCTTTTGATCGATGAGGAACGCGAGGACGACGCATCCGCAGAAGCCGAGGCAGCGGACTCAGGGCAACCGGAAGCCGAGCCCGTAACCGACGCGATTGTCGAACCGGTCGTGGCACCCATTCGGCAGGACTTGACCGACGAGCCGACCATATCCACCGAACAGTTTGGTGTCGTGGCACCGCTTCTCGCGCCGACGCCCGCGTTCGCAGCTGCTGCGCCCGCTGACGCCACAAACGAACTCGCGCCCGCCGCAGATGCCTTCCTTCGCGCACTGCTCGAGCAAAACGCAGCGCAAGCGACATCGGCAGTGGCGCACTCGGGACAGAGCGAGGACATGCTCGTCGATACCATCAACGAGGCGCTCTTTGACCTGGTGGGCGACACCGTAATTGAATTTAGCGCGGCAGGGCCGCAGATTATTGAGGACTACGAAGCAGACGTGAGAGGATACCTAGACCATGAGTGATACCGCATCCGCAGCACCCCGCGTGCCCAAGCGCGTCGCCGCCGTCATTCTCAACTCGCTCAAGGGCGGCGTGGTCCCGCGCATCGGCCTTCCCTACATTACCGTAGGGCGCGAGGTCGAGATCCGCGCCCTGCTCACCGATCTGAGTCTCATCGCCGACGGTGGTGCGAGCTTCCGCTTTCTGGTCGGTCGTTACGGCGCCGGCAAGAGCTTTTTGCTCCAGACCATCCGCACGCACGCCATGGGTGAGGGATTCGTCGTCGCCGATGCAGACTTATCCCCCGAGCGCCGTCTGCAGGGCGGGCAGGGGCAGGGCCTTGCCACCTACCGCGAGCTCATACGCAATATATCGACCAAGACGCGCCCCGAGGGCGGTGCGCTCAACCTTATTCTTGATCGCTGGGTCACCTCGTACGCCGACGTCGACGAGTCGGTCGTCAATGCCCAACTGGCCCCGCTCGAGGAAATGGTCCACGGCTTCGACTTCACCCGCATGCTCCGCCGCTATCGCACGGCCGTATCCGAGGGCGACGAAGAAGCCATGAGCCGCGTGACCAAATGGATCCGCGGCGAATACCGTACCAAGAGCGAGGCTCGCGCCGAGCTGGGCTCCTCGACCATCATCAGCGATGACGACTGGTACGACTACGTTAAGCTCATCGCGCGTTTTTTGGTCTGCAGCGGCTACAAGGGTATGTTGGTGCTCATCGACGAGCTCGTGAATCTGTATAAGATTCCCAACGCGATCACGCGCCAGTACAACTACGAGAAGATCCTGACCATGTACAACGACACACTCCAGGGCAAGGCGCAGTACCTGGGCATGATCATGGGCGGCACGCCAACCTCCATCGAAGACCGCCGCCGCGGCGTGTTCTCCTACGAGGCCCTGCGCAGCCGACTCGCTCAAGGCCGCTTTGCACGTGAGGACCTTAAGGACATGCTCGCGCCCATCATCCGTCTGCAGCCACTCACCTACGAGGAGCTGCTGGTGCTGATCGAAAAACTCATGCAAATTCACGCCGGCTACTTTGGCTGGACGCCCACGCTTACCGAGAACGACTTGGTGGACTTCCTCAAGATCGAGTTCGGTCGTGTGGGAGCCGACACACATCTGACGCCGCGTGAAGTCATTCGCGACTTTATCGAGCTGCTCGACATCCTATGCCAAAACCCCGACGCCAACGTGGCCGAGCTACTGCAAAGCGTCGGCGGCGACGCGCTGGCGCCGGCAACAGCAACAGGCGACACCGGCACCGCAAGCGGCGACCGCAATTTCGCCGAATTCACCATCTAACCTGCCAAAAAGGGACAGGTTTATTTTGGCAGGTTTTATCTGGGCAAACGTCGAGACAGTAATGTAGCGAGCCACTGCTCACCGCGTTAAGAGATTCGTATTTGAGAGGAGGCCCCGTGAACGCCTTTGACCGATATGCTCCGTTTATCCAAGACTTCATCTACTCCCACGATTGGGAGAGTCTGCGCTCTATCCAGGTTGCAGCGGCAGACGCCATCTTTAACACGCAAGATAATGTGCTCCTGACGGCATCCACGGCTTCCGGCAAAACCGAGGCAGCCTTCTTTCCCATCCTGACCGAGTTTTGGGAGAACCCGCCCGCGAGCGTAGGCGCCCTCTACATCGGCCCCCTCAAAGCGCTCATCAATGATCAGTTCGTCCGTCTCAACGACCTCTGCGAAGACGCCGATATCCCTGTCTGGCACTGGCATGGCGATGTCTCGCAGTCGCACAAGGCTAAGCTCATAAAAAAACCGAGCGGCATCTTGCAGATTACGCCCGAGTCACTCGAGGCGCTCTTAATCCATAAGCACATGGCGATCCCGCGCATGTTCTGCGACCTGCGCTACGTGGTCATCGACGAGGTCCATTCGCTCATGCGCGGCGACCGCGGCGGTCAGACGCTCTGCCTTATCGAGCGCCTCTCGCGCATGGCAGGCGTGCAGCCCCGCCGCATCGGCCTTTCGGCCACCATCGGTGACCCCGAGCGTACGGGTGCCTTCCTCTCGCAGGGAACAGGACGCGATTGCATCATCCCCCGCTTTGAGGAGCCGCGCCGCGTGTGGCGTATCTCCATGGAGCACTTCTACAACTCGGGTCCCCAGGCGCAACAACGAGGATTCGAGAGCACGGGTCCTCAAGAGGCCGAAGTGCTTGCGTGCGAGCGCATTGAGGCAGCGGCACCCGCGGCACTGCCCGCCGGCGCCCAAGACATGCGTCACAGCGGACAGCTCACACAAGAGGAGCGCCGTCAACGTCGTGAGCGGGCACGGGACAAGGCTACCTCCAGGGATCGCCGCACTTCGTCGGCCCCCGAGGGCGAAGTCGACATCCCCCGAGCACCCGAACAGGCATTACTCAACCCCACCGACACGGCGCCAGACAACGCCGACCCCGGCATGGGCTATATCTTTGAGCACACACGCGGCCGCAAGTGCCTGGTCTTTGCCAACTCGCGCGAGGAGGCAGAGGCCGTGTGCTCCATGCTGCGCAGCTACTGCGAGAGCCGGCACGAGCCCGACCGCTTTCTCATCCACCACGGCAATCTTTCAGCATCGCTGCGCGAGACGGCAGAAGAGCTCATGCGCGATGAGGAGCAGGCACAGACAACCGTCACCACATCTACACTGGAGCTCGGTATCGATATCGGCCGTCTGGAGCGTGCGTTTCAGATCGATGCACCGTTTACCGTCAGCTCCTTTTTGCAGCGAATGGGCCGCACGGGGCGCCGCGATCTTCCGCCCGAGATGTGGTTTGTCATGCGCGAGGAAGAACCCGAGCCGCGCACGATGATGCCCGAGACCATTCCGTGGAAGCTCCTGCAGGGCATCGCGCTCGTACAACTCTATCGCGAGGAAAAGTGGGTCGAGCCACCCGAACTCGATCGACTCCCCTACAGCCTGCTCTACCACCAGACTATGTCGACGCTTGCCAGCACCGGCGAACTCACGCCGGCAGAGCTTGCCCAGCGCGTGCTCACACTCAGCTATTTTCATCGCATCTCGGCCGATGACTATCGCGTGTTGCTGCGTCACCTCATTAAGATCGACCATATCCAAGTCACCGAGGGCGGCGGGCTCATCGTGGGCCTCGCGGGCGAGCGCATCATTAACAACTTTAAGTTCTACGCTGTGTTCCAGGAAAACGAGGAGTTCACCGTTCGCAGTGAGTCGGCCGAGTTGGGCACGATCGTCAATCCGCCACCGCCCGGTGAGCGCATCGCCATCGCCGGACACTGCTGGATTGTCGAGGAAGTGGACTGGAAGCGCCACACCGTCTTTGCCACGCAGGTCAAGGGCCGGGTGCCGGCCTACTTTGGCGACTGCCCCGGTGATATCAATACACACGTACTCGAGCGCATGCGCAAGGCGCTCAACGAGCACGCAGCATATCCGTACCTTATGGGTAACGCACGGGCCCGCCTTGCGCAGGCTCGTCATACCGCCGAGATTTCGGGCGCGGGAACCAAGCCGCTCATTAACCTGGGCGGCGACACCTGGGTGCTCTTCCCCTGGTTGGGAAGCTACGCCTTTTTGGCGCTCGAGCGCATGCTCAAGATTAAATGTGCCGCGGAGCTGGGCCTTCGCGGACTCGACCCGTCACGCCCGTACTTTATGCAGTTTAAGATGAAGGCCGACGAGGAGACGTTCTTTGAGGTACTCGCCGCCGAGGCCGAGAAAGACTTCGATCCCATCGAGCTCGTCTATCCTGGCGAGGTGCCTTACTTTGACCGCTACGACGAGTTTGTTCCCGAAGAGCTCGTGCGCAAGGGCTTTGCCGAAGGCGTGCTCGACATAGAGGGCATGAAGCAGCGCGTCCTCAGCTGGCGCGACCACGCCTAAGACCAGTCTTTTTGGGACGGAGAGACTTACTTGTCGTGAAGGGCGGTGCCGAGGAAGTCGGCGTCGAAGGGCACGGCTTCGGCAAAGACATAGTCGCCGTCGCTGGCGATGAGCAGGTAGTTCTCCTCGCCGCCGAACTCCGCATCGCCA
>CABUQI010000010.1 GCA_902493545.1 uncultured Collinsella sp.
TTAACGTGGCCGAGCTCATGTACACGGCAAACGTCGTGATGGCCCACGCGATCGACCTGTCGCAGGTTCTTATGCTCTACGGCCTGGTGTTTGCGATGTACTTTGTGCTCAACTTTGGTATCTCGCTGCTGGTGAGGGCTTATCAACGCCGTATCGTAGCCGCATAGCCTGGCTTTCCCTGGCACCCAACCTTGGCCTTCAAACCGTCGCTCGCGTACCAAAGTACGCGTCGCTCCTCTTTCAGGCCAATCTTGGGCACCAGGAAAACCCAGGTACGGTATCGTGGGAAAAGGCGATAGACAGCCTTTTTTCTCATTTGTTAGAAAGGAATCGCGATGAGCGATCTGGAGAACAAGAAGAATCCTGTGGTCATTACCATCGCGCGCGACTTTGGCGCCGAGGGCCACGAGATTGGTCGCATGCTTGCCGACGAGTTGGGGATTCCGCTGTACGATAACGAGCTGCTGGTGCGTGCGTCGCTGCGCGCGGGCGAGTCGCTCGACAAGATGGCCGCCTACGACGAGCGCCTGGCCGTGGAGAACATGGCGTTTCTGCCCGACCGCTACGATGCCCGTTCGTACTCGGACAAGTTGTTCCAAAAGATGAGCCAGGTGATTTTGGATCTGGGTGAGACCGAGAGCTGCATTATCGAAGGCCGCCTGTCCGATTACCTGCTGCGTAACAACCCCAACCACATTGCCGTATTGGTGACCGCACCCTTTGAGGACCGCGTTGAGATTGTGCGCAAAAAGCGCGGCCTTAACAAAAAGAAGGGCGCCAAGCTGGTCAAGCAGCAGCAGAAGGCGCGCGAGGCGTTCTATAAGCGCTACAGCGCCGGCAAGTGGAAGATGACGAGCGGCAAGGACATCGTCGTCAACCGTGCCAAGCTGGGCCGCGAGGGTTGCAAAGACGTTATCGCCGCCGCCTACCGCTACAAAGTGGCCCAGCTCGAAGGCTAACCGATTAAAACCTCCACAAAGGGACAGGCACCTTTGTGGAGGTTTTGTTTTAGGCCGAGGGGAAGGCCTTGGTGAGACCGGCGCGCGTCTGTGTGTCGGTCTTTTGGTAGATAGAGCTCAGGTGGCGCTGTACCATGCGCATCGAGATGCCGAGCTCCTCGGCGATCTGCTTGAGCGGGCGTTCGTCCTGGGTTACGGCCACGAGCACGTCGACTTCGCGCGGGGTGAGAGCGTGATCGGTGATGAAGGCCTGACGCTGCTCCTCGATACTCGGTGCTGCCAGCGCCTCCTCGGCAAGCTGTTGATGTTCGCGCTCCTGCTCGGTTTGGGGCAGGCGGAACAAGCCGGCTGCCACGAATGCTGCGCAGGCGGCGACGAGCAAAACGAGCGCGCCGATCATGATGAGGGCAACGTTGCCCGAGGTCACGAGGGCAAGCGAGATGCCCGATGTAGTGAACGCACACACATTGTTGGCGGCGCGTCCCATGCCGGCCCAAAGGGCGGACGCATGCATGCGCGGTGCCAGCTGTGTAAAGGTGGCGGTAAAGAACGTGACAAAAAAGCCCGAGCTCAGGTAAAAGACGACAAGGCCCAGGTTGGGATCAGCGCCGGCCTCCACGGCCAGGATGGAAATGGTCGAGAGCACGGCGATGCCGAGCATGACAAGTCCCATGTAGCGACGCTCGGCAAGATCAAAGACGATACCGGCGACGAGACCGCTCGCTGCCAAAAAGAGGCGCGGCCAGGTCTGCACGGCGATGGTGCCGTGGGCGTTGGAGAACGTGACCACGTTATCGAGAGTAGAGAACAGGCAGGCGAGAATCATGACGAGCACGATGCTCCAACATGCCTGCTTGGCGAGGGCGTGCGATGGCTCAACAAAGGGATTGATGGCGGGGTTTGAGCTCTCGACAGCCTTTTGGGAAACGACGCTGAGGGTGGAGATGACGATCGTCGCTATGCCAAGGACGATGAGCTCTGCGATGCCGCCGCAATTGAGCAGGTTGATGGCGAACTGCATCAAGATGCCCGCGGCATAGGCTGCTCCCGCGCCGGTGGCGAGTTTGGGGTCATCCTGGAATGCTAACGAAAAGGCATGGTGCGCAGCGGCGCCCAGCAGGCCGAGTCCAAAGAATGCCATGCAGCCCAAAATCTCGAGCGCAAGCAGGTCCGTGGGGGACTGAATCTGAGTCAATCCCAAGATGGCGATGGGAACGGCGGCGCTGACAACTGCCTGAGGCCGGCCTTTGCGCTGTGCGAGCCCAAGCAGCGGCGCATATCCGATAAAGCCGATCACGCTGGCGCCGAGGATGAAGCCCTGCGCAATTACAACACGCTCGGCACCGGCGAGCAGCCCGACATTAATGTCGAATCGAAACTCGGCGGCAAGAAAGACAAAGGTAAAGAGCGCAAGTGCCAGAAGCGCGTTGATTTTAGGCTTACTCAGGTTCAAGGACGGTCCTTTGGGTGGACGGAATAACCGTTTCCTCGATTGTAGACCAGGATGGTATGGGCGGGCCTTTGGAAAGCGAAGACCCCTCCCTCGGCGATTGCGCGCTCGTTGCCTTTTGCGCTGGCAGATGCGCCACTTGAGAATTTGTGCCCCGGGATCCGGCTATCTTCCCGTAACATGGTGTTACAGAAGCACCCCTTACGACAAGGAGGCTCACATGCGAAAGCAAATCCATGACAACCCAATCGACCACGGCCGCGCGTGCTCGCTCTCTCATGGAACGTGGCGCCGCGTGGGCGCAAAACTTGCTTGCGCGGGGGCTTGCGCGCTCATGGCCGGCCAGCTGTTGCTGCCGAGCGTGGCGCTCGCCGCCGACTGGGTCAACGTGGGCGGCACGCAGTACGACGCGGGCACCGCTGCCGGCGACGAGGCAGGAACCTGGTCCTGGGATGGCGCTGACGACATGAAGCTCAACGGCTACGACGGCGGCTCCATCGGCGCCAAGGGTAACCTCACCATCGGCGTGACGGGCACCAACACCGTCACGGCCGACGCCGGGCAGAGCGCCATTGCTGTCAAGAACGGCAACCTTGCCATTACCGGCGATGGCACCCTTAATGCGACGGCTCAGACCGATGTGATTGCGGCGGAAGGCGACGGCAATGCGGGTGGCGATGTGACCATCAGCGGCGCCAATGTCAACGTGACGGCTTCGGGCGCAGTGAACAGTGCGACGGGCATTCGCGCGACGGCCGGCAGCGTGACGATCGATAAGGGCGCCGATGTCAAAATCGAGGCAAAATCGGCGGAAGGATCTTGGCGTCCAACGGTGGGCACCTACGGTATCTTTGCCGATAACCTTCCCAGTAGACACGCTGCTCAGGAAAGCGAGCAGGAAGAACCGGATTATGTCTCCGTGCACGGGGGCGACGTCACGATCGATGCCGCCAACCTGTCGATCAAGACAGCCGATGCCTGGCAGGTTTCCGTGTGCATCAATACGGTCGGTATCAAAAAGAATACCCTCATGAAAATCGTCAACGGAGCCGATGTCGCGCTTTCCGCCGGCAGTGCGGCTTCGCTCTCGGCGGGCATCAGCGCGCGTTCGCAAAGCGGTGCGGTGTGGATGCTTGTCGAGGAGTCGAATCTTACGTCTCGAAGCCTGTCTTCTGCAAACGGCATCGATGCCGTCCGCAATCAAAGTTTTGGAATCATGGCAGAGGCAAACACCGGGTCGGAAACGCCTCGTATCAAGATTCGCAAATCGAAGATTGAGGCTTCGGGCGCGACTGCGGGAATCTATGCGATCAACTGCAACGACGCGACTGCGACGCTGTTCCGTGCCGCGAGGATTGATTTGAGCGTGAACAATTTGCACGGGCGCGCGATGATTACGACTCCGACGGATGGTGTCGTGCGCGATGTGAAAAAGGTTGTTGATACGGGGAAATGGCCGAGCTCCCAGAACGGGCAGGTCGTCGGTGTTGCCGGTTCGTCTGCTATTACGGATATCGTCGGTTCTGCCGAGGTCGCCCATGATGTAGTGATTGATTTTGGAGACGGGCAGGAGCCGGAGCCGACACCGGAGCCCGAGCCGACACCGGAGCCCGATCCCGATCCTATGCCCAATCCCGAGCAGAAGCCTGACCCCAAGCCCGTAGATAAGGACGCAAAGACCACCATGGCGGTTACCAAGACCGTTACGACCAAGACTGCCGCCGGCACCAAAAGCGCTTCCGGTGTTCTGGCCGCCACGGGCGACAACGCCGCGACGGCGGCAGCTGCACTCGGCATCGCCGGTGCGTCCGTCATCGGCGCCGGCTTCGTCGCGTCCAAGCGCCGCAACCGCTAGCGCAAGCTTTCATAGCCATTTTCAGCCGCCGCGTGGGCATAAATGCCCTTGCGGCGGCTCTTTGTATTTCCGCAGGTATACGCCTAGGTTCGCATCTACGAACCTAGGCGTATAGAGTCATTTGACACATCTTGGTTGTACAGGACCACCACAAAGGGGACAGGCACCTTTGTGGTGGTGTAGCCTTTCGACCAAGGAGGCCGTTATGAACGGAAGCCACTTTAATAAGGAGACCCAGCGCGAACGCACCTGCTCGTTGGTCCACGGTACTTGGCGCTGCGTGGGTGTGAGGATTGCGAGCGTCGGCGCGTGCGCGCTTATGGTTGGCCAGCTGTTGCTGCCGAGTTTGGCGCTGGCGACCGAGTGCGCGGATCCGGATGCCGTGGCGGGTGAGGTTGCTGCGACTCCAGCGACTCCGGCGGTTGCGGAGGATGCGGTTCCGGCGACCGCGCCTGCAACTGATGCTGCTCCGACGGCACAAACCGTCGCTGAACCTCAGCAGACGACTCCGGCTGACACCACCGATGAATCTAGCGATGCGGCACCCGCTGAGCAAAACACTCCCAGCGACACCTCCGCCACGCCGACAAGCGATGCCATCATGCCCTGTGGCGTGACCGATGTGATAGACGGAGGCGGCGTTAAGGTCAACACGACCGTGGTCGATCATTATACGGACCGCGTGCTTCCGAGCAATGTCACACTCGAAAAGGGCCAGTCGTATACCTATGATTTTCCCGATGTTGAGGGCGGCATGCCGGATGAGCCGCTCTGCGAACTTGTCGAAACCAAGTACTACCGGGCCGATGCTGCTTCGGGCACCCTGGCTGAAGTCCAGGACACATCTATGTCCGATGTGACGGCTCACTTTGAGCCTGTTGGCGATCACATGAGGCTGACGCTGACCTTTACGGGTGGCGCGGCAGGCGGCTCGTATCGACTCACGCGCAATGAGGATCTTTATATTGGCGCGGCACTGGAGTATACCGGAACTGACTATGAAGGCAGCTCGACTATCCTCAACGAAACCAGGTACGATTATTACCTCCGCTACGTCATCAATAGCGAAATTACGCTTGTTGCGTCAGAAAACGAAGCCCTCCATAACCTGAACGTCAACGACGTGAAGACCGACTACGCGCCCGGCGAGGCGCCCCGCGCGACCGCGACGATTCCCGCCGCCGATGCCGACAAGTATGAGATCGCCTACGAGTGCTGGGAAGAGATGGAGCTCGATATGGAATCCGGGGAGTCGGTGCCCGTTGCCTTCTGGTATTCCGATCCCGCAAAGTACACGCCGGGCATGAAGAAGATTGACCACTTCGAAGAGGGAAAGTTCTACATGTACTCCGTTGAGCTGAGGCTCAAGGGCGACAATACCGTGGCCGATGACTGCAATATGAACGTCAACGGTCATTGGGCGCACCACATCAAAACCGTCAACGGCGTCTTCGCGCCAAACGCTGACAATATGCTGTGCGAGCAGCCGATCGACGAATGGCGGGCCATCGACGTTATCGAGATCAACGGCGCCACGACCACCTTCAAGGCAGGCGATAAGCCGGTCTTTACGGCGAATGTTCCGACGGGCTCCAACTCCCTTCCTCAGTGTGAGTTCTGGACGGGCAGCGATGGCAGCGAAATGAACTCTCAGAAGTTCTGGGATCAGAACATTACGAATCACATCGACGCCTTTAAGCCTGGCGTGACCTATCGCTACGGCATCTACCTCAAGTCCGCGCGCGGCTTCTACTTCACGCCCGACACTAAGCTGATGATCAACGGCCAGGAGTGCGGCTACCAGGTCGCGGATAGCGTATCCGATGAGGACAGCCGCTGGATCTACACCCTGTGGCTCAACACCGATCTGACCTTTACGCCTGAAGCCACGCCGACTCCCGATCCGCAACCTACGCCGGATCCCAAGCCGACACCGCAGCCTGAGGTTAAGCCCGAGACCAAGCCCGAAGTGAAGCCCGAGACCAAGCCCGCGGCCAAGTCGGCCACGACAACCGCCACGACCAAGACGGTTGAGAAAACCACGCAGGCCAAGAAGAGCGATGCTGTCCTGGCTACCACGGGGGATACCACCGCGATGACGGTCGCCGCCCTAGGCATCGCCGGCGCAACCGTCGCCGCCGCCGGCCTCGCCGCGACAAAGCGCCGCAAACGTTAGAGCTGGGTGACGGCTCTCGTTCTCGGCCTCAGCAAAATCTCAATCTGTAACACCAAACTGCCCAAAACGCCTCTAGATGTTACAGATTGAGATGAACCGAATGGCCGCCAATCTAATGTCTCGATCTGTAACACCAAGCGGGGAATTTGACCTCTAACTGTTACAGATCGAGACAAACTGGCCGGCCAAGTCCAGAACCGCCACAAAGGTGCCTGTCCCCTTTGCGGTGGTTTACGCAGGTAGAACGGTAGGTTCGTATATATGAACCTACCGTTCGCTTTGTTTTTGGACGACGATTACGCTGGATGACTTTAGGTTTGCAGGAAAGGAACGACCATGAGGTGGACTACTGTTCGAGCGCTTTGCCGCCGCCTGACCGTTGCCGCGGTGACCCTCACTATGGTGACGGGCTCGTTGCCTGTGGGCGCGTTTGCTGAGGCCCTCAACACCGACGGCACTTTTGTGCAGACGGATAACAGCCAGGCGGACGACGCCGCTTCCGCCGATTCGTCTGACGCCCAAACGTCAGACTCTGCTTCCGCCGACCCCGCGCCCGATGCCGGCGCCGCCGACCCCACAGTGCTCGATAGCGGTGATACCCCTACGCCCCCGCCCTCCGAGATTGCATCGGCGGCGGGCCTAACGGGCGCCGGGCAGACCGAGAGCACACCTGCGGGTACGCTCGCCACTGATCTTGTCGAGGGCAAGGAACTCGCCGAGCAGCAGAAGCAGGAGGAGACCGCCGAAGCCGAAGTAACCTGGAATGAGGATCTTGGCTCTGGATGACCTCGAAGGGCGCTACGGGCGTAAAAGGCGAATACGATGATGGCTACGTGGCCGGCGAGCAGACTCCCGCGCAGTACTACTTCTCGATCGATAGCCTCACCAACGAAATTTCTATCGAGTATGGCGACGCGGGCATTACCACGTTGGAGGTGCCCTCGACCATCGACGGCAAAAATGTCGTGAGTCTTAAGGGCATGGGAAACGTTGCGCTCACATCAATTACGTTTGCCCCCGATTCGCATATCCGCTCTGTGGGCGGTTTGGGCGGCAGCAGCATCAAGGAAATCGCACTGCCCGATTCGGTTGAGGAACTGGGCTGGAATGCGTTTACCGGAAGCAAGACACTTCACACGGTGACCTGGCCCAACAACGCGGCCTTTACCACGATTCTCGAGCAGGCCTTTGAGGGCTGCGAACAACTTGACGACAATGTGGTGGCAACGCTGCCGCCTTCGGTTAAGACTATCGACTATCGCGCCTTCGCCAATTGCGGCGTACCGCAGTTCTATGTCTCGGACACAACGGTACTCACCTTTACGCAGATCAACGTGCCGGGCACGGTGGAGCGGATTGAGCGCTATGCCTTTGACGGGTGCTCGCATGTGTCGTCGGTGACGATTGGCGATGGTGTCAAATCTATCGGGGCGCTCGCGTTCGCCTCTCTTGATCCTGCGATTGCCGGCAAAGAGATTGTGCTACCCAAAAGCGTGGAAATGATAGAGTGGGGAGCTTTTGAGAACACGAGATACGGAAACGAGACGAACCATAATGCCGTTGCCCTGCGCGTGATGAACCCCGATCTTCAGTTTGGTGAGGCGGGCTATCCGGGCGACTATAATGAGCGCGTGACAATCGATGGCGTAACGTATGCGATTCCCTTTGGTGAAGGCCAGACCATCTATGCCTATGCGACCGATTCGGCTGGCAACCCCTCGATGGTCAAAAAGCTTGCCGATGCCGTGGCCGATCGCAAGGACTCCGTCGATTCCTCGAAGCCTGCCTACACGTTTGAGTGGATGGGCGAGGCGGCCCAGGTGACGGGCAAACTTCCCCAGAGCGCGGCGGCCGTGCTCTTGCAGGCGGGGCAGTCCACGCCGTTGACGGTTGGCGACGACGGCTCCGTTGCTGCCAACGTCCTCTCCAAGACGGCAGCAACGCTGCGCATTTCGCTCAGCGGTTACTATGACATGGTGCTGGCGCGCCCGGGCGACCAGATGACGGGCACATGGAATATCGGAGAGATTAAGGCGGAGGACTTTACCAAGATTCCGGCTTCGCGCGCGATTGAGCTCAACGTGGGCTATCTTGAACCGATTGTGGGCCAGGATAAGACCGAACGCATTGAGCTCGATAGTCTCGATAACATCGATCTGACGGTGAAGAACGGCGGCAAGACGCTTAAGCCTGCCAAGGGTGACAAGGAAAACGACTTCCGTATCCAGGGCACAGCGCTCGTGGTGTCGCAGGCCATTGCCGACGCGGACCAGGATCTGGAGATAACGCTCGAGCCCAAAGACAGCCTCAAGCTGGGTGGGACGACGGCGACGGTGAAGCCCTCGGCCGGCAAGGTCGATATCGACTTGAAGCCCTGGGGCACGGCGACGGTCGCGACCAAGGGCGACTACCAGGGCGCTAACCGCGTGCTGGTGTTCCGTACGTCCGACGGCAAGCTGGTTGCCGACGGCGTCACCTATCTGATGGGTTACGAAGACGATGGCACCACGCCTATCATGAAGGCCGAGACGCCGCGCCTTAAGGCCGGTTCGTACACCATCGTCGCCTTTAACAAGACGAGCTACGACATCCAAGCGACGAGCTATTCCACGTTTAGCCGCCTAGGGCTGACCGTGGGTAAGCATATCGCGCAAAAGCAGGTGAAGATTGAGGACGGCAAACAGCTCGACGTGACGCTCGACGTCCCCACGTTTGACGTGGAGACGTATCGTGCCGAGCGCGGGCTGACGGCGGGCTCGGTTATCGCTGATTCGTCCGCGGTCGTTGGCGTGGAGACCGAGCTGCGCATTCATTACGAGCTCAAGGACAGCCAGGCTGCCAAGATTGAGATTCCGCTGGCCAAGGATGCCGTCGGGGATGTGTCCGCAGGCTCTCGCGAAGCCGGCGCCAGCTCCGAGGCCATGTGGGCTGACACAACTTGGGAGGGCGACAACCTCGTTCTCAATATGAATAAGGGCATGGGCGCCGATGTGTTTGTGCGCTTTAAGCCTAAGGCCGCGGGCATCTATGCCATCTCGCCGCTTATTACGCTGGGCGAGGTGACGTTGCCGCTGGGAAGCACCACACTCGAGGTTAGCGGATCGCGCATCGAGGTCGACAGCACCGACGTTCACAGCCTACTGGGCAATGTGGCCTACGTATACGCAGCGCCCGGAAAAAGCGTGCAGCTTACCGTGGGCGTGCTCGCCTCGGCCGCAAAGTACACCGGCAAGACCAATAAACTCGGCCGTGCCAAGATTGAATACGACCTGCCGCAGGATACGCTTGCCGCCGAGCGTGTGACGCTCGAAGCGCGCGTGGGCTCGACCGCTGCTGCCGCCGCTGCTGCCGAGGTAACGGCTCGCAATTATGTGCGCTATGTTCCGGGCGCTTCGGTCTGGAACTTTGATGTGACGTATCGTGGCGGTACGCAAAGCCTGGTCAAGGACGGCAAGGACACCGGCAAGAGTCTGTGGACCTTCCACCATCTGCCGCAAAAGAAGAATGCCTACTGGACCTTTGATATCACGCTCGAGGTGGGAAACGAAGAGGCCGCCGACACGCTCGACCTGTACGTGGACTGCGTGGATGGCAAGACGGTGACGATTCCTCTGACTCAAAAGTCGCGCGAGGGCACCCATGTGCGCTATGTGGCGGAGTATGTGGACGAGGGTTACCTTAAGCTGCTCGACGAGTTTAGCAAGGCGAATGACTCGACCTATGTGAACTGCGGCAACTTTGAGCAGATCTTTATGCCGCAGACCTACCGCATCTCCAATGCTCAGCTTATGACCATGCTGAGTTTTGACGCCAACGCTTCGGCCAAAAAGCATTCCGCCGCGGCCGAGGAGCGCCAGCAGGAGTTCTCGAATGCCGTGCAGCAGTGGCACGAGTATATGATGGATAACTCGTTTAATGATGTCGACGAGGCCTTTAACGACGCGATTGACCAGATGGTCGCTGATGCGTTTGCCGAGGAGGACGAGAACGGTAAAGAGGACGAAGCCCAAGGTGGAGCTGCCCGTAAGGCTCGTCGCGCCCCTGCCGCCAGCGACGGCGAGGGTGATGGTGCTGGCAACGACGAGGCCGCGCAGTTTGCGGCTGAGCTCAAGGCCGCGGTCGGCGGGTCGGCGGCGCTGCTGACCCAGCAGGGCGACAGCTATGGCGTCAATGTGGACAAGATGATCTTTGAGGATGCTTACGGCACCAGCGAGGATTGGTATCAGGAACTCGCGGCGGCCCAGGGCGCGAACGCTGCGGATGCGGCCGCCATCAAGGAGCTCATCGACCATGCATCGCGAGCGGAGTTTATTGCCCAGCAGGCCGAGGATCTGGTGGGCCAGTCGATGGGTATCGGCCAGCTCAACCAATACGGAAGCTGGAATGACGCAACCGCTGCGGCGCTCAACAAGTGTGCGGGCATTAAGGCCAGCGAGTACAACGGCCAGTCGACGAGCGGGTTTAACGATTTGGGCCAGGCGCTCGGCAGCTCGCTGAGCTACAAGGCGGCTGACGACGATACCGTCAAGGGCTTTAAGGTCGCCGCGCCCGATGGCGAGCAGACGGCCTATATCGAGTCGGAATTTATCGAGAACTCCAATAACAACAAGAACCAGGCGCTTCTGTTTAACTCGATCGCCATGCAGTGCGACATTCTGGACGACCTGTACGACAACTGGAATGTGGTCCATAGCCTCAACAACTCCAAGGTGCGCGGATGGCTCATGGCCTGGAAGCTCAACGGCGACGTGAGCGCCCATATGAAGCTCATCCGCACGATCCGTTCGCTCAAGAGCTATAAGATCGAGTGCGAGATGTTCGGACAGGTCTTTAAGACCGATGCGTGGAAGGCGGCCGGCCAGGCGTTTCCCGCGGCGACCCAGGGTATCGGCATCTTTACCGGCATTTACGGCGTGAACGATGCCAGCAAGAACTGGGAGAACGTGAACGTCCGTATGCAGAAGGTGAAGGGCGAGCGCGAGGGCTATGAGCTTCAGCATACGCGCTTGCTTGCCAAGCCCGAGAAGACCGAGGACGACTGGAAGTGCATTTACGCGCTGCGTGACGCCATGGAGAAGGCGCGTGCGTTTGAGGATCTGCTGTATCGCCAGCTCTGCCACGACAGCACCGATGTGGCGGTGGGCTCCATTATGACAATCGCCGGCGTGCTGACGGCCGGTTCGGCGGGTACCGTGGTGGGCGCCGCCTATGATGCAGCTTCGACCAGCGTAGGTTCGGAGCGCGCGATTAAGCTGACCAATGCCGAATGCGCCTACGATGTTGCCTGCGAGCAGGTGGAGCGCGCGTGCCAGAATCGCATTACGGTCAACTGGGGCGAGCTGACCGATGCCGAGGTCTACAAGGCCAACAAGGACGGCTTGATCTCGGACGAGAAGATGCAGTCGATCTTCGAGGCGCGTTATCGCAATGTGCCTGCCAAGGCAGCACCCGACCCTGCGGGCGTGGTGTACGAGGGCCTGCTGTCCAATACGGTTGAAGGCGCGGCGGTTGAGCTGTGGAGCGCCGACGATGCGGCCGGTACCAATGCGGTGCGTTGGGATGCCGAGGGGTATGAGCAGGACAATCCGCTTGCAACGGGTGCGGACGGTGCGTACAACTGGAATACGCCGACCGGCTGGTATCAAGTGCGCGTGACCAAGGACGGGTATGAGGAGGCGCGTTCGGCTTGGCTGCGCGTGCCGCCGATTCAGACTGAGGTGAACATTGGCTTGGTGTCGACGGCGGCGCCCGAGGTAGCTTCGGCCCATGCCTATACCGATTGCATCGAGGTTGAGTTTGCGCAGTATATGGATGCGAGCGACGATGCCCTGGTCGCATTGTGCGCGCAGGGCTTGGGCGACGTGACGTATACGTGGCTCGACAAGCAGGACGATCCCAATGGCAAGCCGCTGTCACGCGTGCTGCGTATTCGCTATGCCGATGCCCGTGAGGCGGGCTCGACGGTGGCGTTTGAGCTCGACGGTGCTCGCAACTACGCCGGCACGGCCATGGCGCGCTGGGCAAGTGGCGAGCTTGTCGTGGGCGTTCGTGCCGACAAACTCAAACTCAACGTGGAGCAGGCCGTGACCATGCTTGATGGCAGTGACTTTGAGCTGGTGGCGCACGTGACCGATAAGGCGGGCAAGCCGTTTGCGGGCGCCAAGGTTAGTGTTGGGCTGGAGTCCTCGGCTATCTGCTCTGTCGATGCCACCCAGGCCGTGACGGGCGAGGACGGTGCGGCGACGTTTGTGCTGCATGGTGCTCTGCCCGGTTTGACGACGTTGACGGCGGCGGTGGGCGGCACGGCGCTGTCCAAGCAGGTCGACGTTCGCGTGTCTGCCGAGGCAGTGCGACCGGCGCGACCGGTGGCGACGATTGGTGCGACGACGTTTGGTGCATGGTCGCCCAAGGAGAACTACATTACGGTGCCCAAGGGCACGAAGCTGGAGCTTTCTGCCGAGGATGGCGCGACGATTTGGTACACCACCAACGACACCTGCCCCTGCCGTGACGAAGGCCGTGTAAAGTACACCGAGCCCATTGCGCTCGATAGCAACATGTATGTGCGCATTGCGGCACAGCGCCCTGGCATGTCGTACAGCGAGTATTCCGAGCGTCTGAACATTACGATTACGGTGACCGATGAGGCGGCGCCTGATCCGACGCCCGATCCGGACCCGACGCCTGGCGACGGCGAGCAGGGCGGCGGTGCGGATGGCTCTGGCGGCACCGGGGTACCTGCGGGCGGTTCGACTTCGACGACGACCACGGTGACGACGAACAAGTCCAAGGGTAAGGGCGAGAACGACAAGAAGTCCGGCGGCACGGAGCTCGCCAGCACGGGTGACTCCACCGCGATGACGGTCGCCGCCTTGGGCATCGCCGGCGCAACCGTTGCCGCGGCCGGCATCGCCGCGACCAAGCGTCGCAAGCGTTAGGGGTGGGTAGCGGCTCTCGTTCTCGGCCTCAGCAAAATCTCAATCTGTAACACCAAACTGCCCGAAACGGCTCCAGGTGTTACAGATTGAGATGAACTGTTCGGCCGCCAATCTAATGTCTCGATCTGTAACACGTAGCGAGGAATCTGGTCTCTAACTGTTACAGATTGAGATAAAGCGGAGGCGGCTGGCACAATATCTCGATCTGTAACAACTACAAGGCTCAACGGGCTCCAGATGTTACAGATTGAGACAAAACGACCGGGCAAGTCCCCGACCACCACAAAAGTGCCTGTCCCCATCGTGGTGGTTTGGGCGGCCGGCATAGAAAAAGTCCCCGCCGGGCGTGTGCTCGACGGGGACTTTGCCGTTTGGTGGCTAGCGCTGCAGGTGATTACTCGCCCAGCAGGCTCTTGGTGATGGAAGCGGCGGCCTTCTTGCCGGCGCCCATCGCCAGAATGACCGTAGCGGCACCGGTGACGATGTCGCCGCCGGCCCAGATGCGGGGATCGGTGGTCTGGCCGGTCTCCTCGTCGGCGACGATGTAGCCCCACTTGTTGAGCTCCATCTTGCCGCCGATCTTCTTTGCGAAGGGGTTGGCGTTGGTACCGATAGCCGAGATTGCGACGTCGCAGGGAATCTCCTCGATGGCGCCCTCGATGGGCACCGGGCGACGACGGCCGGACTCGTCGGGCTCGCCGAGCTCCATCTTCTGGACCTTGACGGCGCACACGGAGCCGTCCTCGCCAGCGACAAACTCGAGCGGGGAGACGAGCGGCAGAACCTCGACGCCCTCGGCCTTAGCATGGTGCAGCTCGGCGCGACGGCAGGGCATCTCGTCCTCGGTACGACGGTAGGCGATGATGGCATGCTCGGCGCCCAGGCGCTTGGCGGTACGGACGGCGTCCATGGCCACGTTGCCGCCGCCAAAGACGACGACGTTCTTGCCGTGCTTGGTGGGGGTGTCGTACTCGGGGAACTTGTTGGCCTTCATCAGGTTCACGCGGGTGAGGTACTCGTTCGCGAAGAAGACGTTGGGCAGGTTCTCGCCGGGGACGTTGAGGAACTTGGGCAGGCCAGCGCCGGTCGCCACGTAGATGGCGTCGAAGCCCTGCTCGAACAGCTCCTCGGCCGTGGCCATGTTGCCCACGACGGAGTTGTACTCAAACTTGACGCCCATGTCCTCCAGGCCGTCGATCTCGCGCTTGACGACTGCCTTGGGCAGACGGAACTCGGGGATGCCGTAGACCAGCACGCCGCCGCCGGTAAAGAAGGCCTCAAAGACGGTGACGTCAAAGCCGTTGCGGGCGAGCTCGCCGGCGCAGGTGATGCCGGACGGGCCGGAGCCGACGACGGCGACCTTCTTGCCGTTCTTGGGGGCCATCTTGGGCGTGGAGGCGAGCTCGGGGCGGTCACCCAGGAAGCGCTCGAGCTGGCCGATGGCCACGGGCTCGGACTTTTTACCACGGATGCACTTGCCCTCGCACTGGTTCTCTTGCGGGCAGACACGGCCGCAGATGGCGGGAAGCATGGAGTCCTCGCGGATGGTATCGAGAGCGCCGCCGAAGTCCTTCGCGCGGATCTGCTCGATAAAGCGGGGGATGTTGATGTTGACGGGGCATCCCTCAACACAGAACGGCTTCTTGCAGTTGAGGCAGCGCTCAGCCTCGGCCAGCGCCATCTCCTCGGTGAAGCCCTTGTCGACGGGGCGGAAGTCGCAGGCGCGCTCGGCAGCCGGCTCCTCGTTATCGGGGGTGCGGGGCGACTTCATATCGGCAACGAAACGACCGTTAACTAGTGGCATGCGCAGCTCTTTTCCTCATAGGCCTTGAGGGACTCGCCCTCTTCGGAACGGTAAGCGGCCTGGCGGGCACGAAGGTCATCCCAGTCGACCAGGGTGGCATCGAAGTCGGGGCCGTCGACGCAAGCGAACTTGGTCACGCCGCCCACCTCGACACGGCAGCAGCCGCACATGCCGGTGCCGTCAACCATGATGGGGTTGAGCGACGCGGTGATGGGGGTGTCGTACTTCTGGGCGGTGAGGGTCGAGAACTTCATCATCGGAACGGGGCCGACGCAGAAGACCTGGCTCACGGCCTTGTCCTGCAGCAGGCGCTCCAGCGGAGCGGTGACAACGCCCTGCTCGCCGTAGGAGCCGTCGTCAGTGGTGATGTGGATGTGGTCCTCGTCGAGGAGCTCGCGGAACTGGTCCTCCATGAGCAGGAGGTCCTTGGTGCGGGCGCCCATGATGGCGTGCACCTCGTGGCCGGTCTCGACCAGGTGCTTGGCGACCGGGAAGGCAATTGCCAGGCCGACGCCGCCGCCAATGACGGCGCAGGGGCCCTCGGCCATCTCGGTGGGAACGCCCAGCGGGCCCACGACGTCGCGCAGCGACTCGCCGGCCTCGTAGGTGGACAGCATCTCGGTGGTCTTGCCGATCACCATGAAGATGAACTCGACCCAGCCCTCGTCACCGTTCCAGCCGGCCAGGGTAAACGGGACACGCTCGCCCGTCTCGTTGGCGCGAACCATGAGGAACTGTCCAGCGTGCGCATGCTTGGCGATTGCGGGCGCCTCGATGCGGAACTTGAACACCTTCTCCGAGAACTGCGTCTTCTCCAGGATCTTATACATAGAACCCCTCTCTTGTTAGGGCTGCCGAACCGTGCCTCCACGGAAATGGACGGTAGCCCGAATAAAACCGTACGTGCACAGGCGTTGTGCAGACATACGGTGCAAATTATACCCTCATGGACATGTCACTTACGTGTGTCTTCGGCGGTTGGGAGCAGGGTTTATCCACTGCGGCTTGCCAAATAGGGGCAGGTTTATTTTGGTCAGTTTTATCAGGTAAAACGGCAAAGGGGGCCGGCCTCGGGTTGTGGTGAGGCCGGCCCCCTTTGGGGCGCTATGTGTGCATGGCGGCGCGCGGTTGATTGCGATGCCGCAACCGGGGCGTTTCCGCAGGTAAAACCTGCCAAAATAAACCTGTCCCTAAATGGTGGGTTTTAGTGCTTGCCGTTGGCGGAGGCGGCGCCGTTGACGTGGTCGCGGGCATAGACCACGCCGTGCACGATCGCCAGGCCGGCGGCGTCGGCCGCGCGGGCGCAGGTGTCCTGGAAATCCTCGGCCTCGCGGGCGCGCAGCTGCTTAAGCACGTAGTCGGCGACGGCCATCTTGCCGGGAGGGTTGCCGATGCCGGTGCGGATGCGGCTGAAGTCGCGGCTGCCCATCTTGTCGATGATGGAACGCAGGCCGTTGTGGCCAGCATGGCCGCCGCCCACCTTGACGCGCACGTCGCCGGCGGGAATATCGAGCTCGTCGTGGATTACGAGCAGCTCCTCGGCCTTGATCTTGTATTCGCGGCAGAGCTTGGAGATGGGGCCGCCCGAGGTATTCATGTACGACTGCGGCTTGACCAGCACAATCTGGCGCTTGCCGTCCTCTTCCTCGGGGTCGTTGATGTTGATGAGCGCGACCTCGGCGCCGGCCTGGTTTTTCCAGTACGTGACGCCGGCCTGACGGGCCAGTTCGTCGATTGCCTTAAAGCCGGCGTTGTGACGGGTCTCTGCATATTCCTCGCCCGGGTTGCCAAGCCCGGCAACCATGCGAATCTTGAGCGGCTGTGCAGCTGCCATGTTCATCCTTTCGTTGATTTGTCGCCTGCTATGGTGAGCGACCCTGTTGCCGCTGTCAAATGGAGGGCAATTGAGGTTGTTTGGGGGCGTTTGGACGGCCGTCAAAATCCGAGGTGGACAGTTAGTTCAGATACGTATAAGTTCTGAGGACTCGAATTGCTCAATTCAATGCCGATACGTTGTTTTGGAACTTTAGTTAGTCCATATGACGCTGTTTTGAAGTCTACCCCGCTTTCAAATAGGGCGAATGGTATAGAGATAGCTGCAAAACAGCCTAATTCAATGTGTCTATTTATACGTATTTGAACTAACTGTCCAGCCCTGTTCGACGGCGCACGGGTGATTCGCCGTTTAGACCGGTGCAAGGCCGATTCCGGCCCGCAGAGCGTTGAGCCAAGCGGCCTGACGCTTGCGATAGCCCTTGATGCGATATCGGAATCGGACTCCTGCGAGTCGATGCATCGTTTGGGCGAAGGCTTCGAGTGCAACAAGGTCTTTCATTTGGTCGCGATTGATAACCAGGACGTGGATGCCCATTGCCTTGAGGCCATTATTTCGATTGCCATCGTGGATGCGAGCGTTTTGAAGCTCATGCCCAATTCCGTTGTATTCGTTGTCGACTCCGGCGGCCGGGCAATATAGGTCGCAGATGGCGTAAGGGATGCCGGAGGACATGTTAACCGCAAGAGTGTCGAAGTCGATTCGATAGTTGAGTAGCAGGCCTCCCATGGGCAGGCTGCAACATCCGAATCCGCCAAAGCGCATGGGCGCTCCGAGAACGGCTAACATTAGGGATTCGGCTGGGGATGCAGATCCGGGTCGGGCAAGCTTGACTGCCGTGCGAAACGAGGTGTATGAGCTACTTTTGGCGAAGCGCGCGACCGCCTCGAGATCTTCGATGGTCGTGGCGGGCTCGCATTTGTAGTGCGCCTGTTCATAGCGGGTTTCGTTCTGCTGTTCGGTCGCCGACTGGTCGTCCCGGCAATCGAGGTCGTCCATCGCTTCGTAGACATCGCCCTTGGGCCAGATGTCGTCATAAGCAATGGGGTATGTTGCCCCGGGAGGAAGGGAGTAGGTTCCGAGCAGTTCCATGAGAAGCATCAAGGTTTTGGCGACTGATTCATTTTTGGAACAAAGCATGGCTGTCATGGCAGGAGACGTTGCGTAGATGTCGGCCTCGATGTGCATAATTGCACCTTCAGGAAGCGAAGCGGAGAGAATATGCTGAAGAAGTCGCTTGTCGGGACGTCTGTTGTCTTCGCTTGAAACGAGAAGATCAAGCAGTTCGGAATCATCTTCATTCCAGGCGTCGAGTATCGAAAGTGCGCCAAAGTCTATCGCGTCATTGTTGGGAATGCAGCTAGCCAAGGCATGTGCTTGCTGTTCGCTATCAACGGAGTCCCAGGGTAGGGCAGAGTACGCCCGTCGTGCGCGACGAATTGCGCGGAGGGCGGAGAGATGTGAAATCACGGTCGTCATAGCTATAACGTACTAAGTTGGCGGCAGAATGCGACCGCCATACCGTTCTTTTCGCTCAGCGGGGCGCTGTGCGCCATGAACGGCTGGGTGTTATGAAATCGGTGGAATCGGTTGAGGGGATTGCAGGAAATTGAGCTCTGCCGCGAAGGTTGACGATAGCTACTGGACAGTTAGTTCAGATACGTATAAGGCGACGGGCATTCGAGGCGTTTCTAAGGGCCTTCGAGGGTGATTTGAGGGTAAATATGCGGCGGTTGTACTCGAAAACGATGAGCTTTGGGCGGCATGGCATCCGCCGGGGAGCTCAGAAGGCTCCGAACGGCCCTTTGGGGCTTTAAAAAATACGTATCTGAACTAATTGTCCAGGGAAGGTTGGCGAGGGATAGAAAAAGGGCCGGAAGCGAGCTTCCGACCCTTTAAAAGCATCAAAGATGATGCGATGCGCGTTGGACTACAGCGCGAAGTCGCCGCCGACGAGCGTGGAGACGGGCTCCTCGTGGTAAACGGCGGAGATGGCCTGAGCGAACTCCTCGGCGACCGAGATGGTCTTGATCTTGCCGCCGACCTCGACGGGAATGGCGTCGGTGACGAGGCACTCGACGATCGGGGCGTCGTTCAGACGCTCGATGGCCGGACCGGAGAAGATACCGTGGGTGGCGCAGACGTAGATATCGCCAGCGCCCATAGCCTTGAGCTCCTTGACGTTGGCGCACAGGGTGCCAGCGGTGTCGATCATGTCGTCGTTGATGATGCAGGTCTTGCCCTTGATGTCACCGATGATGCCCATGACCTCGGCGGCGTTGTGGCGCGGACGGCCCTTGTGGGCGATGGCCAGGTCGCAGCCGAGCATGTCGGACAGCTTCTTGGCGGCCTTGGCGCGACCCACGTCGGGGGAGACGACAACCAGGTTGTCGGTGTCGAAGTGCATGTCGTTGTAGTACTGGCCAAACAGCGGCAGCGCGGACAGGTGGTTAACCGGGATATCGAAGAAGCCCTGGATCTGGCCCTGGTGCAGGTCGAGGGTGATGATGCGGTTGACGCCGGCGCGCTCGAGCAGGTTGGCGACGAG
Source organism: uncultured Collinsella sp. (assembly GCA_902493545.1). Lineage (GTDB taxonomy): Bacteria > Actinomycetota > Coriobacteriia > Coriobacteriales > Coriobacteriaceae > Collinsella. Next base: position 19,565 of record CABUQI010000010.1, read on the forward strand.
GCGGGCGGTGATGGGCTCACGCGGGCCGGCCTTGCGGTCCTGGCGGGCATAGCCGTAGTGGGTGATGACGGCGGTGATGGAGCGGGCGGATGCGCGCTTGGCAGCGTCGGTGGCGATGAGCA
>CABUQI010000011.1 GCA_902493545.1 uncultured Collinsella sp.
GGCGAGAGCGGCAGGCACGTTACGAACATCGAGAAGCTGACCGAGCTGCTGCTTGACTGCCTGGTCCAGCGTAGCGACACGATCTCCCTCGACAATGAGGAGCGCTCCACGATTGCCCTGGCTTCGGCGCTGCACGATATTGGCAAGATGGCGATTGACGATGCGATCCTCAACAAGCCCGGGCGCCTTACGCCCGAGGAGTTCGAGATTATGAAGACGCATACCACGATGGGCGCCGACATGTTGCTTGAGCTGAGCCGCCATCACGTCGGCAATGCGCTTATGGAATATGCGTACCAGATTGCGCGTTGGCATCACGAGCGCTGGGACGGCAGGGGTTATCCCGATGGCCTTAAAGGCAACGAGATTCCCATTGCCGCGCAGGTGGTCTCGGTGGCCGACGTGTATGATGCGCTGACGAGCGTGCGCGTGTACAAGGACGCTATCCCGCACAAGGAGGCGATCCAGATGATCCTGGACGGTAAGTGTGGCACCTTTAACCCGCTGTTGCTCGACTGCCTGCTCGAGGTGCAAGACCGTATTGCCGAGACGTTGGCACGCCCCGCCGACGTTGTCGCGTTTCCCACGATTTAGTTTGACCAAAGGAGTTTTAATCCATGATTTCCATGCGTGAGGCGTATGAGAAGATCGGCGCTAATTATGATGACGCGTGCGCTCGGCTGATGGGCGGGGAAATGCTTGCCCGCTTTGCCCTCAAGTTTTTGGATGACGAGAGCATGGACAAGCTGGAGGCCGCCATGGCGGCAGGAGACACCGAAGGTGCGTTTATGGCAGCGCACACGCTCAAGGGCGTGAGCCAGAACCTGGGATTCGATAATCTGTACGAGCCGGCGGTTGTGGTGACCGAAGCACTGCGCAGCGTCGATGCCGTTGACGGCGCTCGCGAGGGGATGCATGCGCTGCAGCAGCAATATGCGGCTACGATGTCGGCCCTGCGCGAAGCGGCTGAATAAGAGCTTGCGGGCCTTGATGACTATGAGAGTGGATAATCTCCCGTTTTAGGCCCGGTGGCGGCCTCAAAGTGGGAGATTATCCACTCTCGTTCGATACGTGTCCAAAAATCCACTCTCACCCCTTCTGATTAGTGAATGGCCTATGCGCACTGGCGGGGCTTTCCGCATGCAATCCATATCGTTGTTCGATAAACTATTCGGATAACGATAGATTCGATGAGGGTGAGTGTATGTCCAACAGCGTTCAGCGTATGGCCAAGGCGGGCGAGACTGTAAGGAAGCTTGGCTTTTGCATGGCGGTCGTTTTTGCGGGAATGCTCGTCGCTTTCGCCGCGTTGGTTGTTTACGTGATCTGGTATGCGGTTGCAAACGCTGCTTCTGTCGATTCTTTCGGTGTTGTGACGCTTCTCAATGGCGGGTGCATCGTTATCCCAAGCGGACTGTGCATGGCGCTTGCCATGGGTATTTCGCTTGTCGTTTTGTGCGGAATCAGCCGCGACATTTCGCGGGGCGTATCGCCCTTTACCAGGGCGCATGTGCGGCTTATCCGTGTTCTCGCGCTTGCCTTTGCTGTTAACGCCGCGGTTTCGCTTGTTGGTGCCTATGGATCGGTCAATCTCACCATTGGCGGACTGGAGCTTTACATCGTGCCTCATTCCTTTGTTATTGAGATTTGCCAAGGCGCTACCTTTGATGCGGGGTCGTTTATCGGCGCAGTTGTCTGTCTGTTTATCTCGGCGATTTGGAGTTATGCCTCGCTGCTCCAGGAGCAGTCTGACGAGCTTGTGTAGGAGGAAACATGAGCTATCTCATCATCGAGCTTGAGACGCAGCTGCTTAAGACCGGAAAGACCAGCTCTGATCTGATTCGTGCCACGGGGCATACTCCGGCTAATATTTCTAAGCTAAGAAACGGAAAAATTAAAGCTATTCGTCTTAAGACGCTTCTTGAAATCTGTGATGAGCTTGATTGTCAACCGGGAGATATTATTCAGCGCGTGAGCGAGAAAGAGCTCGAGGAGCTTATTGTTGAGCGTGCAAAAAATGTCGTGAGGCAGATGCGGAATGGTGGAGGCGATGAGGTATCGCTTCCGACATCCGTCTTTGCTGTCGATTTGAGTGACGAGTAGCTTAAGGCGAACAGCCATAACGAAATATCAGCGTAAAGGGGCCCGTGTCTAACACGGGCCCCTTGCTTCATTAATTATCTTGACAAATATGAGTTATCGACAAACAATAATAGTCAGAAAAAACGATAAAAGAAAGGAGGAACGATATGGATAGTTTTGCTATCAAGCAGAACGGGAGGCCAATGAGTGCATCAGCGATAAAGCTATCAAAGGTGTCAAAGCGCTATGGGAAACGGCGTGTGTTGCATGATGTTTCCTTCGAGGTGGATCAGTCTGAGCTCTGCGCCCTTGTTGGTGCAAACGGGGCGGGTAAAAGCACGCTTATTAAGATAGTGCTGGGCCTCTGCGAGCCGTCGTCGGGGAGCGTGGAGCTCTTTGGAGGCAAGTCGAAAAAAGAGCTGAGCCTGATGCGGACGCGTGTCGGCTATGTGCCAGATTCCAGCGGAGCATACCAATCCCTCAGTGCGGTGGAGAATCTTCGGATCCGATGTGCGGAATGGGGGCTCGATGAGACACGTGAGGTTCCTCGCGTCTTGGGCCTAGTCGGGCTGGACGTCGATGAGAAAAAGAGCGTGAGCAGTTTTTCTCTGGGAATGAAACGGCGACTGGATATAGCTACGGCTTTGTTGGGCGACACCGACGTACTAATTTTCGATGAGCCGGCAAATGGGTTGGACCCGCTGGGCATCGAGAGTATATGGGCCCTTATCGGCCGATTGAATCGAGAACAGGGTAAGACCATGCTCATCTCTAGCCATGATTTGGATGAGTTGGCATCGGTTGCAACAAGTTGCGTGTTTATTCATGACGGTGAACTGCTGAAAAAGGAATCGATGGATGTCATAAGGGATGAGGCGTCGTCCCTAAAAGAATATTACAGGCGCTTGATGAACGCGGTCTCGCTATGAAGCGGGCGATCCATCCCATAAAGGCAGATATGATGCGTCTACACAGGATGTTTCCGGCGCAGTTTGGTCTTACGCTTATGTTGGCGTGCGGTCTTCTCTTCGGTGTTTTTCTAAATAACGGAGCAACGTTGCTAGGCTTTGGCTATGGCGTTTGTGGGGAGGATATTGGTTTCCTCTGGAATGCAATCGATCCTTCTGCGCCTGATGAGTCCCTTGCGCGCAGCGCTTTTGCCGGTACATCCCTGTTCGTTCCACTCATCGTTTGTTTGGTGCTTTTACAGGAGCATGGATATAAAGAGGGATACCGAATTTCTTCAGCAAGAGGTCTCGCCCGCTTTAATGGGGCTCTGGCACATGTGCTTTCGTCTGCTTTAATAGTCGGTGCAGCTTATAGCGCACTTTGCCTTCTTTTGTTTGCAATAGCCATAATGCGTGGGGGGCAAAACTACACGCACGGCATGCTGGCTGCATTTTTGCCTGCGATGATAATCAACGCCGTATTGGTGATATCGGTTGCGTTGGAGACGATGACCATCTATCGGATTACAGGCAGCGCTGTATTGAGCGGGGCTGTAATAATAATTGGATTTGTCATGAGCTTGACGCTCTACGGAACCTTCCTTCAGGCACCTATACCATCCTTGCGATGGATCTTCCTCCTTCCGGGGCCGTACCTTGGAGCCGGATGTGCCCTTGGGTATAGCGATATGGGGCAGCTGACGCTTCTGGGATATGGCGTGGCAGCTGGCTGTCTATCGGTATTGATTTACGCTCTCGTGACCTGTCGTGTCGGAGGTGTGCTCAATGGCTCGTCAGATTAAAAGGTTCCTCCATTCAGAATTGAAGCATGTAAGCGAATGGACGTACGTCTTAATCCTGGCAATTTATGCGTGTATGGTGATATTGCAGCTTAATTCTTTCCCGATGTGGTTCTGTAGCCTCCGCGAGGGCAGTTTCTTGGGCTTTTTCCCAGACCCGACGCTTAAACTGTCGGCAGAGGACGCCCTTCTATTTGGTAATGCAGAGGTTTTTCGCGGCTTGCTGTTCAATGTGGCCCCGTTGGCTCATGCATTGTTCTTTCCGCTTGTCGCGCCTTGCGTTGTCCCACGCTTTGTCAGTTCGAGCTTTGTCGAGGAACCGTGGGGGCTGTCGGAGGCTCGGGGAGGGAAGCGGGCGTGCGTTACCGTTGCGCGAGCGATGCTGTCTTCTTTCGCCCTATTGGGCGCGTTTATCCTGTCAAGTGTCGTTTTGTACTGTCTTAACTGCGCAATCGTTTTGGATGCTCAACAGTATTTCAACCTGAATATGTTTTGCGATCGACTTCTTCTGACGAGTGCGGTCTGCCTTGCATACGTGGTCTCTTGCGTGATCGTTGTTTCCTATTTTGGATCCGGCTTCGGTCCTATTGGCATGCTGTTGCTTGTCAACGTCGTAACGATCTACATACAGGTCGGAGCCAATTCCATGCTTCCGTTTCCGTCCTCGATGCTCATGTGGATTTGCGGCGTGACCCCGTTGGAGGATAGTCAATGCACCTCGATTTTAATTGACTGCCTGATTAACGTAGCAAGCGTTCTTGCCATTTGCTTTACCGTCGACCAATTGCGGTCGAGATTTCTTTGATTGTTTGTGAGGGATAATCATACCGAGCATACCAAATACAGGGGGCGCGGGCACCGTGGCTGATGTCCGCCCCCCTCGGCATGGAAGGTTTAAGCCTGTGTGATTCGCGAGCTAGCGCGCCTGCTTAACCTTTGCCGCTGCCTCGACAAACGACTTCCACAGGTTAAAGTCGGTCTCGAGCGTCTTCCACGTGTACTCAGGGTGCCATTGCGCGCCCAGGCAGAATGGCTGGCCTTCGACCTCGATGCACTCGGGAACGCCGTCGGTTGCTTTGGCGACCAAGCGCGTGCTTTTACCCAGACGGTCGACGCAGCAGTGGTGTGCGGAGTTGGTCTGGATTAGCCTGTGCCCGCCAACCGCGCGTTCCAGCAGCGAGCCCGGCACGACCTCGACGGGGTGCACGGGATCGTTGAGCACGTGGGTGTGACGCCACTGCGTGCGACCCTCGCGCGCGCCCAGGCTCGGTACGTCCATGCACAGGGTGCCGCCAGTAGCGACGTTGAGCAGCTGCGTGCCGCGGCAGGTGGTAAAGAGTGGCTTTTTGGCGCGGAGCACCTCGCCGACCAGCTTAAACTCAAAGCTATCGCGGATCTCGCAGCAGAGGGTGGGGTCGTAGGGTCGATCATCGCCCCAGCGTTTGGGATTGACATCGGGGCCGCCGGGAATGGCGATGCCGTCGGCGATATCGACGTAATGACGGATGACCTCAATGTCCTCGGTGATGGACATCTGCAGCGGCAGGCCGCCAGCGGCAAGGATAGCATCGACAAAGACACTTGCGATTTCCTCGTTGGGGGAGAGCATCTCGGTTAAAAACGGCTCTGCCTCTTCCCAGCGCGGTGCGACGAGGATGAGTGGGCGGTCGGCGGGGGCGACGTCGACGTGCGGGGTGTAGGACGATGAAGTACGGGTTCCGATCATAGGTATAACTTTCGAATTCAGATGAACATGACGAGCGGGCGCGGTAATTGGGTTAGTGGCCCTTGATGGAGTTGAGGAAGTCCTGGGCGCGCTTGGTCTGGGGATGGTCGAAGAACTCGTCGGGCGTGCCGGTTTCCACGATCTGGCCGTCGGCCATAAACACGACGCGGTCGGCCACGCGGCGGGCGAAGTTCATCTCGTGCGTGATGACGATCATCGTCATACCCTGCTGGGCCAGACGGACCATGACCTCGAGCACCTCGTTGATCATTTCGGGATCGAGGGCGCTCGTGGGCTCGTCAAAGAGCATGGCCTTGGGCTGCATGGCAAGCGAGCGGGCGATGGCTACACGCTGTTGCTGGCCGCCCGAGAGCTGTGCGGGCACCTTATCGGCCTGCTCGGCAACGCCCACGCGGCCCAGCAGGTCCATGGCACGCTCGCGGGCCTCGTCCTTGGAGACGCCCAGCACATCGATCGGTCCCAGCATGACGTTCTGCAGTACGGTCATATGTGCGAACAGGTTGAACTGCTGAAACACCATGCCCAGCTCGGCACGCATGCGGGCAAGGTCCTTGCCTTCCTGCGGCAAGGGTTGGCCCTCGATGAGGATCTCGCCCGAGTCGATGGTTTCCAGGCGGTTGATGGTGCGGCACATGGTCGATTTGCCCGAACCCGAGGGGCCAATCACAACAACGACCTCGCCGCGGTCGACCGACAGGTTGATGTCGTTGAGAACGTGCAGGTCGCCATAGTGCTTATCGACGTGCTTGAGCTCGATAAGCGGCTGGTTGCCAGAAGTAGAAGTGCTCTGTGCCATGGTGCTCGGCTCCTTATGACTCGAAATGGTAAAGCGTTAGCGGATGATGGTCGCGCCGGTCTTGTGCGAAACGTAGACAGCGGCCTTGTTGATCGCGACGTTGATGAGGATATAGATGACCGCGATAACCAGGTAGACCGACACGAGAGCGTCGTAGTTGGTAATGAGCACGCGGGCGTTTTGCATGAGGTCGGGGTAGCTCACCACGTAGGCGACGGTGGTGTCTTTGACTACGACCACGAGCTGTGAAATCAACGACGGAATGATAAATCGAATAGCCTGCGGCAATACGATTTTAAAGGTGATTTTAGCCTTGGAGAGACCGAGCGCCTGGGCCGCCTCGACCTGGCCGCGCGATACGGCGTTGACGCCGGCGCGGAAAATCTCGGCAAGTACGCCGGCTGCAGCGAGCGCGACGGGAAGCGTGAGCATCCAAAACGACGGCAGTGCGATCTTGTACTGGGGCAGCACCAAAAAGAAGAAGTAGATGAACAGCAGGCTCGGTACGCCACGGAAGAAATCGGTGAGCACGCGGCAGACCAGCTGCAGCGGCTTAATGTCGCTGGTACGGCCGAGCATAAGGGCTAAGCCCAGCACCAGCGCGATGGCGCCAGCGGTGAGTGCGACCTTGACGGTGCCCTCAAAGCCGGCAAGCAGGAACTTCCAGGTGGTGAGGTGCGTAAAGAAATACCAATAGTGGACCGAAAGCTGTCCGGTCACATAAAAGCGCTGCAGTACCAGGGCGACGAGTGCGGCGACGGCAACAAGCGAGATGGCGGTGCCGATGCGAATCTTGGCGCGCATCTTGGGGCCGGGAGCCTCGTAGAGCGCGTCGCGCATGGTGAGCGCGGAGGTGGAGTGCTTGCTCATCGGAGGATTCTCACCTTCTTATCGATATAGTTGCCAATGTGGCTCACCACAAAGGCCATGCCCAGGTAGCCGAGCGCCGAGATAAAGAACGCGGCGACGCCGCCGAGCGAGCGCGTGTTGATGTAGCTCACCACGCCGGTGAGCTCCTGCGGTTTAAGCGGCACCTGGCTGCCGAGCGCGGTGGTGAGCATGACGGCGATAAAGAGGTTCGTCATGGGCAGCACGCTCGAGCGCAGCGCCTGTGGAATCACGATCTTGGCGAGGATGCGGTTAAAGCTCATGCCGAGCGAACGGGCGGCTTCCACCTGGCCGACGCCGACGGTGTTGATGCCGCTCATAAAGTTCTCGGAACCAAAGGCCGAGCCCAAAAGGACCGTGGCGACGATAACGCAGGTGCGGTAGGGCAGGACGACCTTGAGCGGCGGCAGCGCATAGACGACGATGATGAGCAGTGCGATGCCGGGGATGTTACGGAAGACCTGGACATACAGGTCGCCAAAGACGCGCAGCGGCTTGAGCGGCGACACGCGCATCACGGTGACGGCGACGGCCAGCACCATGGCGATGGCAAACGACTCAAGCGTCATGCCCCAGGTTGCTAGCAGCGCGTCGATATAGTTCTGGCCATAGAGCGACCAGAGCTCGGAGAGACTCATGCGGACCTCCCGCCGATAAGGAAAGGGGCTCCCGCGTGTACGGAAGCCCCGACAACTCATTGAGAAAACAGTTTATCGCAATAAAGCACCTCGTGCGTTTCCATATGGTTTCGCAGCGGCTGATGCCATGCTTGCGAGCTTAGGCACCGACCTCGGGCAGATCGGGAACGTTGGTGTCGCCCGTGCGGTCGCCGATGCAGATCTGCCACAGCTCGGTCCAGGTGCCGTCATCCTCAATCTTCTTAAGGAAGTCGTTGACGAAGGCGACGCCGTCGGAATCGAGCGGCAGGCCGATGCCGTAGGGCTCCTTGCTGCCGAAGGGCTTGCCGGCGATCTTGTACTTACCGGGCTCGCGGACCAGGGCGCTCTGCTGCATGTTGTTATCGATGACGTAGGCGTCAACGCGGCCCTGCTGGAGTGCCTGGCGGGCCTCCTCGTCGGTCTTGAACTCCTGCTGGCTGGCCTTGGGAGCGAGCTCCTCCAGGATGGCGGGGCCGTTGGAGCCGGACTGGACGGCGACGTTCTTGTCGGCCAGGTCGTCGACGCTCTTGATGTCGTCGTTATCGGCGAGCACCAGGATGGCCTGCTGGGTGTAGTAGTAGGGACCAGCAAAGGATACGAGCTTCTTGCGCTCGTCAGTGATGGTGTAGGTGGCAAAGACGGCGTCGACCTGGCCGTTCTGCAGGACGGACTCGCGCGTGTCCGAGGTCACCTGGGTGATCTCGACCTTGTTCTCGCCCAGAATGTAGTTGGACAGGAGCTGTGCGATGCCAGCATCGAAGCCGCGGGTCTGACCGTCTTTCTCGTTGAGGAGGGAGAAGAGCGTGGAGGTCTGAACGCCACCGATCTTAAAGACGCCGGCGTCCTTGATGGCCGTCGCCCAGGTGCTGGCGGCGATGGCGTCGTCATCGGCCTTGGGGCCGTCGTTGACGAGCTTGTCGAATGCCTTGGCATCGAGCGCGGCGGAAACCTCGGTATCCTCGGAGCCCTTGGAGGAGCTAACGGCGGAGCCCTTGTCGGCCTCGGCGCTGGTGTCAGAGCAGCCGGCAAGACCAAGGCCGGCGACGGTTGCGAAGGTAGCGGCGACAAAGCCGCGGCGGTCGAGAACGACCTGCTGGGAGAGGTTCTTGCTCATAGTAGAACACCTTTCTCAATAAAATCCCTAGCGGTTGAGTAGAGTTATACCCTATCGCGCTCAAATGGGTCAACACGAAATAACTCAGAAACATACTTGCCTTATGGGTTATTCTACCTACCAAAAAGGGACAGGCACCTTTGTGGCGGTTCTTGCAGATGTGGTGGCCTGTCTCGCTGCTTTGTCTCAATCTGTAACAGTTAGACGAGGAAATGGGTTCTACCTGTTACAGATCGAGATTTTCACTTCAGGGGAATTCGAATGTCTCGATCTGTAACATCTGGATGGCTAAAAGGTCTCTATCTGTTACAGATTGAGACAAAGGTCAGGGACTAAGACGTCTTGTCTAGATCTGTAACAGTTAGACGGGAATTCGGGCCCTAGATGTTACAGATTGAGATAATCGCGTCGCGAAAATAAAAACCTCCGCAGGGGTGCTTTCCTTGCGGAGGTTTTCTTACTCGTTGAGTAGCCTTGCGGTTTCGGCGGCCATGTTCTCGATCGTCATGCCGTTCTGCGCGAGCAGTTCGTTGGGGTCGTAGCGGTCGGGGAAGCCCTTGGCGATGCCGAAGGTGCGCGTGCGCAACGGCGTGCATGCCAGATAACATGCCACACGCTCACCCCAGCCGCCGTCCAAGACGCCGTCCTCGAGGGTGACGACAACGCGATGCTCGGCGGCAAGGCTGTTGAGGAACTCGCGGTCGAGCTCGGTTGCAAAGCGCGGGTTGACGAGCGTGGCCTCGATGCCGTACTCGGCGGCCAAGCGGTTTGCCACGCGCTCGCCCAGCTCAAAGAAATCGCCGAGCGCGAGCACGGCCACATCGCGGCCCTGGCGTACGACGTTGTAGCGCGCAACGCTGTAATCGGTGTCCTCGGCAGGCGCCAGATCGGGGCGGCTTACCAGGCCAATGCCCGGTACGCGGATCGCCGCGGGATGCTCGCGATGGTCGAGCGACCAGCTCAGCATGGACAGGTATTCCTCCATGCAGGCCGGCGCCAAGTAGCGCATGTTGGGAAGACCGCCCAGCATGGAAATATCAAAGAACGAGAGGTGCGTCTCGGATGTGGTGCCAAAGATCGACGCGCCAAATACCAGGATGGTTGCGGGGGCATCGTTGAGGCACAGGTCGTGCCACAGTTCGTCGTAGGCGCGCTGCAAAAACGTGCCGTACACACCAAAGACTGGCTTGGCGCCCGAGCGCGCAAGCGCGGTGGCAAAGGTCACGGCGTGCTCCTCGGCAATGCCCACATCGACGAACTGTTTGCCGGCGGCAGCGCGAAGCTCGGGTGTAAAGCCCATGATGTAGGGCGTGGCGGCCGTGATGCCCACGACCTGCGGATCGCGCTCGATGGCGGCGCTGAGCGCCTCGCCCGTAATGTCGGCATAGGTGCGCGGCGCAGGCTCGCTCGGATGGCCCGGACAGAGCTTACGCCCAGTTGCCATGTCAAACGGACCCACGTGGTGCCAGCGCTCCGGGTCGCTCTGGGCTGGCTCAAAGCCCTTGCCCTTGGCGGTGGAGACGTGCAGCACGATGGGACGATCGGCATCGCGCAGTTCCTGCAGCGCGTCGACGAGGGCCAACACATCGTTACCGGCGTCCAGATAGCGGTAGTCGAGCCCCATCGCGCGGAAAACGTTACGCTCACAGGTGCCGTTGCTGGCGCGCAGCTCGGCCAGATTGCGATAGAGGCCACCGTGGTTCTCGGCGATGGACTGGTCGTTGTCGTTGACGATGATGATCAGGTTGCTGTCGAGCTCGGCGGCATTGTTAAAGCCCTCAAACGCCAGGCCGCCCGAAAGCGAGCCGTCGCCAATAACGGTAATGATGTTATACGTGTCACCCGCCAGGTCGCGCGCGTGGGCAAGGCCGCAGCCCAAGCTCACCGAGGTCGAGGTGTGACCCATGGCAAACAGGTCGTGCTCGGACTCGTCGGGATTGGCAAAGCCAGAGGCCTCACCATAACGCTCCGGATCGATATAAGTGTACGCGCGCCCGGTTAGCGCCTTGTGGGCGTAGGTCTGGTGCGACACGTCAAAGACGATTTTGTCGGTGGGGGAGTTAAACACGCGATGGAGCGCGACCGTGAGCTCAACGACGCCCAGGTTGGGGGCAACGTGTCCGCCGACAGCGGCGGAGCTTTCGAGGATGGCGTGGCGAATCTCGCTGCAGAGCTGCGGGAGCTCGGCGCGATTGAGAGCCTTGACGTCCTCGGGCGTTGTCGTTTGCGTAAGCAGCATCGTTGTGGGTTACTCCATGCGAATCGTGCGCCGGCGCTCCCTCGGCCGGCACAATTGCACAAGACAGTCTCGCACATTTTGGCGTTTGATATGTGACGGCGGCGCGGTAATTCGCCAACTGGTGGGGCAAAACGTTTTGTCCGATGCCATACTGATAGATTCAATGATGATTCTATTCAATGCGTGCAGGCCGTGGATTGCCACCGTGAGCCGCTGGAAGGAGGCAGCATGTCCGATGCCGTTCGTGCCGAGAGAATCGCGCACGAGGTCGACTGTGCCGCCCGTCAGCTGGCCCAGGCGGGCCGTTTGGATCTGACGCGCGAGTTTATCCAGCATGGTGATGTGACGGTCTATGCGCATGTGACTTCGGTAGCGCGGGCGAGCCTGTCCTTTGCCGAGCACTTGGGCCGTGCTGGCATTTCGGTCGACCGTGCCTCGTTGCTGCGCGGAGCCCTGTTACACGATTACTTTCTCTATGACTGGCACGATCCCGACCCAAGCCATCGGCTGCATGGCTTCCGCCACCCATTTTTTGCCCTGGCACGTGCGGAGGAAGATTTTGAGCTGACGCCGCGCGAGCGGAATATTATCGTGCGGCATATGTTTCCGCTGGTGCCGGTGCCGCCGACGTGTCGTGAGGCATGGATTGTGTGCCTGGCAGATAAATGGTGCGCGCTGCGTGAGACGGTCGCCGGCCGTCTGCGGCGCAAGGATGAGGCGGACGATGGGGCGAGCAGCGAATCGAGCGAAAAGAGGAGAGGGTAGACGGTGGGAACCGCGATCGACATGGCGTTTGGCGGCACGACGCTTGCCGCCTGCCCGCTTTCGGCACTGGTGCTCTCGTTTGCCTTCTACGGTTTTTGCGGCTGGGCGTGGGAGTCGACGGTCTGCGCCATGCCCAATCACGGACGATTTGCCAATAGCGGCTTTTTGCTGGGGCCGTGCTGCCCCATCTATGGCGCGGGCGGCATTGCCTGCTGGCTGCTGTTGCGCGGAATTCCTGACGCGTCGAGCCAGTTTGTCGCTGCAGCGCTTGTATGCAGCGTGATTGAGTACAGCGTAGGCGTGCTGTTGGAAAAAACAACGGGCGCGCGCTTTTGGGATTACTCGCACCTGCCGTTTAATTTGCATGGACGCATCTGTCTGTACTGGGCCTGCGCGTTTGGCTTGGGTTCGTTGTGCATTTGTCGCGTAGTGGAACCGGCGGTGTTGGGTCTGCTCGCCCATCTGCCGGTCTTGATTGTTCGTTTGGCCGCCTTTGTCGTTGCAGGTGTAATGGTTATCGATGCTGTGTGCTCTTTGGCCAGTTGGCGTCGCCTGTCCGATCAGCTGGAGCGTGTGCGTGCCGACCTTGCCGACCGCATCAATGAGTCGCTTGCCGATGCCTCGGACTCCATGCTCGAGCGCATTCCCGATTCGACGATTGACTCGGTGGCGCAGACGCATATCCGCAGCCGCGCCGTTAACGCGTGGCTGGCGGAACTGGGCGATGCGGCGCTCGATGCCCTGCGTGAGAAGGCTTCGATGCCGACGTTTATCTCGGATGGTGCTCGCGGCCTGGCACTCGCTGCTCGCCGCGTGGCCGATGCCGCGCCGAGCGTGCCTCGTCCGTCGCTCGCCCGTATTCGTGCCGGCAGGCGCGCAAGCCGTCCGGTGCCGAGTGTGTCGCTCAGCCGTCGCGACCTGCGTTTCTTCAATGCTTTCCCGCGCTTGCGCATCAACCGCTACGAGGGTGTCATCCGTGCCACCGACCTTCGCGACCGCGCCCACGAACTGTTTCGGCGCTAGCCGGGACGAGCGCCCTCGCGGCTCCCTTGCTCGCGTATTTCCCGTACGGTTCGCGCCCGTTGCCGCGCCGTTTCCAAGATTGCGGCACCGTTTCCATTCGACGACGCAGCGTTTAACTTATCTCCAACGCCGCTCGCACCGGTGCCGTCTGAGACGGCAAGATTTGGGTCGAGCCGGTCGAGGAGGTTATCCGCATACGCACTGGCGAACACGGGTCCCTCTGCGGTGTAGAATCGGCCGCCTGCCATTCGCGACGTTAAAATACTGCAATGAGGCACAGGACTAACGTTGTGGATGGACAGATTATGGGTCGTAATAAATATCCCGAGGAGACGGTCGCGAAGATCCTCGACGCGGCGCTGGAGCTATTCTGCGCACAGGGTTATGAGGGGACGAGCATTCAAGATATCGTCGACCGCCTCGATGGCATGACCAAGGGTGCTGTCTATCATCACTTTAAGAGCAAAGAGGAGATTTTCAACGCCGCATTTGATCGGGCAATGGCTCCGATTGTTGAGCGCCGTCGCTCAACGCTTGGTATCGGTAATATGACCGGAGCTCAAAAGCTCAAGCGACTGTACGCGCCCGAGTCCGTTATTCCACAAATTGAGCTATGGGCACGCATGCATCCTGCGGCAGATCCGGTAAAAAGCTCGCGGCTGCTGGCGATGCAGTACCAGGGTTCGTTTGACGAGTCGGCCGATGGCTATCTCCTGCCAGTGATCGAGGAGGGCATCGCCGACGGCTCCATTGCGTGCGAATGCCCGCGCGAAGCGGCGGAGGCGGTATCGTTGTTGGCGAATCTTTGGCTGCTGCCGCTGTTCCGTCCGCTTGAGACCAAGGATCGAATGCTCGCTCGCGCGCAATGTTTGGCGCAGATGGCGGCCGCGGTGGGGCTCGATTTGGGTAATGAAGTGCTCCAGACAACGGCTCAGATTTGGGACGTATGGAACCGTGCCGGGTGGTAAAATAGATACCGATAGTATGTAATAGATTTGAACGGGCAGCTCCGGCTGCCCTTTTCAAGTCGATAAATACATACTATCGGTATGTTTAGGGGGCGGACTTATGGCTGGAATGCGGAGGAGTAGCGTCTCGTTGGAATCAAAAACAGTGCGGTCAATTAGACTCACGGAACTTCTGGTTGCGCAGCTTTGCGCGTATTCGATGCTGTCGGCGCTGTGCTTTGCGTATCCGCTTTACTTGTTCGATTGCAGCGGATCGTCCACGTTATATGGCGCCGTCGCGGCGATAGCGTTCGTGCCGGGCGTGCTTGCGACTCCGGCTGGCGGAATCTTGGCGGATCGCGGGAGACATCGCGGGGTTCTTGTGGTGCTCGGCATTGTTCTGATGGTTTCATCACTGTTGTTTATCCCCATGAAGCATTCGCTGCCTCTTACCGTTGTCGTGGTAGCAACGCTTTGCGTCCAATATGGCATCCAATCGCTGCTGAAACCGATGCTTCAAATTGAGACGGTGCGCATGACGGGCCAAGAAAAGGTTGAGCGTGCCACTGCGTTGGTCTCGCAGATAACCATGGTGAGCAATATCTTGGGGCCTGTAGTCGGGACGGCGGTCTATGGGTGCTTTGGCATCGATACTCTATGCGAAACCGCGGCGGTGACGTTTGTGATGTCAGCCCTGCTGTTCGGGGGCGCCCTCAAGCGAAATGCCTCATCTGGAATGACAGGGGACAGTACGACTTGCTCGACATGCCGAAGCGTTTTTCGGGAGTCGATTCGGTACCTGTTTCAAAACGCATCATTGCTCGTTGTATTTTTACTTGCGGCTGTTTTAAACCTTGCGTTAGTTGGGTTAACGATTGGTGCCCCCGTTATTGTTGCAAAGCATCTCGAAATGCAGTCATCCTTCGTTGGGATTATTGAGGTGGCTATGGGCTTAGGTGGTCTTGTCGGCAGTGGTGTGGTCGGTATGAGGCCGCATCGTTTTTCCTTCAAGGGCATATGTCGATATATTGCGATGATCTGTTTTGGAGTCGTGCCGATTATTGTCACACTACTGAGCGGTCCTGATGAATTAGCGTTTGCTGCGCTTGCGGCCGGCTCGGCATGGGTTATGGCGTGGGCAAGCATTACATCGGTCGAAATCGTTTCATTCGTTCAGCGGTCAGCGCCAAAGGAACTCTGCGGGAAAGTGCTGGCACTCATTTATATGACGCTTTCCTGTGCAACGCCTATTGGCCAATTGGTTTACGGGCTCGCATACGATCGATGGACTCCGGCGATTGTATTCGCAGGCATGTTGGCGGTGCTGACGTTGACGACGGTGCTGTTTTATCGGCTGAAAAGTCGCTTGTGGCGATTGTCTTAAGGCGCTGGGGCACCGTGAATTATTGAGGGCAGTGGAACGCCGCGCCGGGACGGCATTGTTTGGACATGCCGCTCCTTCGTCTACAATATCGTGCAAACGAAGGAGGGGCATGCCCATGATCAAGATGTTCGCGAGTGACTTAGACGGAACGCTGCTGAACGTCCTGCACGAGGCAGACGGGACCATCCGCCGTGCCATTTGCGAGCTAACCGAGGCTGGCCTGCATGTTGTTCCCGCGACCGGACGCTCGACGCTGCCGATCGGCGAGCATGGCTTTACGGGCCTGGCGCTTGACGCCTGCTGCTCCAATGGGTCCATCGTGCGCGACAGCCACGGCGAAGTGCTCAAGACCTGGACCATCGACCCGCAGATTACCGAGGAGCTGCTCAAGGAGTTCCCGGATATCTGTTTTGACTGCTCCACGCCCGATGGTATGTTCTCGAGCGGTTCGTTCGAGATGCACCAGGCGGGTTTTAAGAAGGACAGCCCTATCAAGCGCATCGTGATGCGCGGCATGCGTGCGCGTGGCGGGTACCACGAGGAGCAGTATTTCGACCAGTCGATCGGTGACATCCTGCGCCACGGTGTGTGCAAGATCAACTGTCGCGTGACCTCGCCCGAGCTGGAGCGCGACCTTAAGGCCTATCTTGCCGAGCGCTCGGACCGCGTGGTCAACGCGCCGTTCGATCCGGTGATGTTTGAGATCACGGACGTGGCGTGCAACAAGGGCGAGAGCGTGGCCTGGCTGGCGGGCTACTACGGTATTGCCGAGGATGAGGTCGCGGTCTACGGCGACGGCGGCAACGACATCGCCATGCTCAAACGTTTCCGCCACAGTTACGCGACCAAAAACGGTAGCGATGCAGCTAAGGCCGCCGCGAGCGCGACTATCGGCAGCTGCATGGTCCATGCCGTCCTCAAACACATGCTCGCCACCATGCGTAAGCAGAATTCCCACACCGTAATCGAATAATGCAACAAAGGGACAGCCCCTCTGTCACATGGGAGATACCGGCTTTTGGCGTATGGGACTGTTACGCTTTCGCCACCAACAAATTTCGAGTTATTCGGCCTGTCGGAGGTCGTAAAATGGCTAAAGATGCCCTCTCAGGAACATTCATCCCTCTAATGGTGTTTGTTTTGGTGACGTAAGTGAGCAAATGGGTATGTATGCGCTCAAATAAGGACAAAAACTCTCAGATAATCCCGGCGGTGCATTTATACAGAACCAGCAGCGTGGCCGAATAACTCGAATAATGTAGGTAGCAGTTCGGCGACAAGCTCGGGTATGGCAAAGGAGCTGTTCCTTCGTCACATCCCAAATATTGCCTTTACGTGTTGATGCACACGGTGTGCAATAATACTCGCACTGTGCAATAGCGCACAGGCTGAGTAACAAGGAGGACGCTTGTCCCAGCTCGAAAAATGCGATCGCCGGTCCCTTCGCTCGCAGCGCGCCCTTCGCCAGGCGCTTGCCAGCGAACTTGCCGAAAGCGGCGATCTTTCGCGCATTAATGTCGCGTCGCTCACCGAGCGCGCTGGCCTTACGCGCCGCACGTTCTATTCGCACTACTGCGATATCCCCGACTTTATCAATCAAATTGAGGACGGCTTGCTGGCCGAGATCCGTGAGCGCATTGAGCTCATCACCGCAGCCCAGCTGCCTGATCTCTATCACAACATCGATGAGCTCGAGCCGGCACCCGGTTCGGTTGAGCTGCTGCGTTATCTTGCGGCCAACCGCGACTTAATCGGTGCGCTGCTGGGCCCGGGCGGCGATCAGGCCTTCATTAAAAAGATTATCGATACCGCACGTGAGGCCGTGGTGCCGCGTGCGCAGACGGGCATTTTGGGCCTGGCGCTGGGCACGTTCTTTGACTACTACGTCACCTACGTCGTGAGTGCCGAGGTCGGCCTGATCCAGCGCTGGTTTGAGCGTGGGCTCACCGAATCGCCCGAGGCCATGGCACGCATCATGACGGTGCTTGCTTTTGTGCGCCCTGGTGACCTGTATGGCCAACCCATCGATATCAACGTGCCGGAATACGGCATGAAGCTATTGAACCTGCAGCTCGAGGACACGGCTGACACCGCCGCAACCGTTGAGTCCAACAACTAAGAGGAGAGACAATGAGCAAACTCGTCGAAGGCATTAAGGACCGTATGGTCGCTGCCGCACGCGAGGCCGCGCCCGCCGTGGTGGATGTTGCGCAGAAGGCCGCGACCGCCGCTGCCGAGAAAGTTGCCGAGGCAGTTGCCGAGGCCAAGAACGCGGCAGGAAAGACGTCCGTCGCTAGCGATCCCGCCACCGCTACCGAGCCCGTAGCCGCCGTCCACGCCCCCGAAGGCGCGATCTTCAACCCCGAGAATGCCCGCGGCAACCTGCACCTGGGCATTGACGTGGGCTCCACCACCGTTAAGCTCGCCGTGCTCAACGACGACAACCAGATCGTCTACGCCAAGTACCAGCGCCACCACA
>CABUQI010000012.1 GCA_902493545.1 uncultured Collinsella sp.
GCGGCACCTTTGGCGATGCCGGCAGCACCGTGGTTATCGAGGAGATGCTCGTTGGTCCCGAGTGCTCGCTGCTTGCCTTTACCGACGGCAAGACCGTTCGCCCCATGGCCACCTCGCAGGACCACAAGCGCGCGCTCGAGGGCGACAAGGGCCCCAACACCGGCGGCATGGGTGTCTACAGCCCGGTGCCCATCGTGACTGACGAGGAGCACGCCACCATGGTGGCGGTCATGGAGCAGACCGTGGCCGAGCTCGCTGCCGAGGGTATCGACTACCGCGGCTGCCTGTACGGCGGCTTTATGCTCACGCCTGCCGGCCCCAAGGTGCTGGAGTTCAATGCCCGCTTTGGCGACCCCGAGACGCAGGTCGTGCTGCCGCGCCTTAAGAACGACCTGGTCGAGGTCATGCTGGCTTGTGCCAACTGCGAGCTTGATCAGATTGAGCTCGACTGGCGTGACGAGTGGGCTGTGGCTGTTGTCCTGACGAGCGCGGGCTACCCCGGCAGCTACGAGAAGGGCAAAGTCATCACCGGCATCGCCGACGCCGAGGCCATGGAGAACGTGACCGTGTACCATGCCGGCACCGCCGTGGTGGACGGTCAGCTCGTGACCAACGGTGGCCGTGTGCTTGCCGTGACCGCGCTGGGCGACACGTTTGAGAACGCCCGCAACCTTGCCTACGAGGCCTGCGAGAAGATTGATTTTGAGGGCAAGACCCTGCGTCATGACATCGGCCTGCGCGCGCTGCGTGGCCGCGACGCCTGGGATGCCTAAAGTCCGAGAGGGATGAGACGGATGGACGAGAAGAACGAAGAGCTCGTGGATGCGCAGATCGTCGAAGAGGACAGCCGCATGTATGGGCACGCCGAGGGCGAGCCTGGTGGCGAGGTCGCTGACGAGCCGGCGCTGGTGCTGGGCGACGACGACCCGCACGATGCCGAGCTGCACGAGAAGATTCTTTCGGAGGAGTGCGCCTGGAAGGGCAAGATCCTCGACGTCCACCGTCTTGAGGTTGAGCTGCCCAACGGTCGCCGCAGCGCCCGCGATATCGTTCGCCATCCGGGTGCGGCGGCCGTTGTGGCACTGACCGAGAGCGGCAAGATCGTACTGGTGCGTCAGTACCGCACCGCCATCGACCGCGTGACGGTCGAGATTCCCGCCGGTAAGCTCGACCCGGGCGAGGACCCGCTCGATTGCGCCAAGCGCGAGCTGCATGAGGAGACGGGCTTTAAGGCCGGTCGCATTCGCTTCTTGACGTCGATTGTCACGACCTGCGGCTTCTGCGACGAGATCATTCACATCTACCTGGCCACCAAGCTCGAGTTCGACGCGCCCAACCCCGACGATGACGAGTTTGTCAACGTTGACCTGGTGCCGCTGCACGAGCTGATCGACGCCGTGCTCGACGGCAAGATCGAAGATGCCAAGACCGTCGTAGGCGCCTTGGCTTGCGATAGCGTCGCGCACCGCCTTGGGGGCACGGAGCTTTAACGAGTGGGGATAGCCCTGGGACAAGTACTACTGATTGCTTTGTCCCAGGGCCTTACGTTGCTGATATTTCTTTGAGGATCACATGCTGAAGAGGTTTCTTTCGTATTACGAGCCCCAGATGGGGCTTTTTGTTGCTGATACTGTTTGCGCTCTGGTGCTTGCTGCCATTGACCTTGCGTTTCCTATTATTCTGCGCAATTTGACCGGTGGGCTGTTTACCCAGGGCCAGGCTGCCATTATGCAGGCGCTCGGTATGATCGCGGCGGGGCTGGTGCTGATGTATGCCGTTCGCTGCGCCTGCCGCTACTTTGTGAGCTACTGGGGCCACGTGATGGGTGCGCGCATGGAGTCCAAGATGCGCGAGGACCTGTTTGACCAGTACGAGCGCTTTAGCTTTGCGTACTTCGACCGCAACAGTTCGGGCGACATGATGAGCCGCGTGGTCAACGATCTGTTCGATATCTGCGAGGCGGCGCACCACGTGCCCGAGTGGATCATCATCTGCGGCATCGAGATTATTGGCTCGTTTGCGATCCTCTTTACCATCGCCCCGGTGTTGGCGCTCGCCATGGCCGTGGTGACGGCGGCGTTTGCGGTCATCATGTTTTGGCAGAACATGCGTATGCGCGAGGTTTTTAGCGACAACCGCAAAAAGATCAGCGGCATCAATGCGCAGCTGCAGGATTCGCTTGCGGGCATGCGCGTAGTCAAGAGTTTTGCCAATGAGGAGACCGAACGCTTCAAGTTCCGCGCCTCGAACGACCGCTACCTTTCTTCCAAGGAGAACATGTATCACGCCATGGGCGTCTATACCGCGACGTATGGCCTGCTCTCGGGTGTACTCTATGTGATCGTGGTGCTGCTGGGTGGCTGGCTGGTCGCCCAGGGGCAGCTGCAAGCGGTCGATATGGCGACCTTTGCACTCTATATTTCGCTGTTCTGCACGCCGCTCGAGACACTCGTCAATTCGGCCGAAACGTATCAGAAGGCTATCGCCGGCTTTAAACGTATGGACGAGGTGCTCTCGACCGCGCCGGATATCCAGGACAAGCCGGGCGCTACGGATCTGCAGGTGACTGCCGGCGCCGTGGAGTATCACGACGTGTGCTTTAACTACGAGGATGTTGAGCTGGGCGAGGGCGATGCCGACGAGCGTCCCGTTATCGACCATATGGATCTGTCTATCAAGCCCGGGCAGACCATCGCTTTGGTTGGCCCTTCGGGCGGTGGCAAGTCCACGACCTGTTCGCTGCTGCCGCGCTTTTATGACGTGGCTGCCGGATCCATTAGCATCGACGGCCAGGACGTGCGCGATGTGACGCAGCAGAGCCTGCGCCGCGCCATCGGCCTGGTGCAGCAGGATGTCTATCTATTTGACGGTACGATTGGCGAGAACATCGCCTACGGCAAGCCGGGCGCCACGGCAGAAGAGATCGCCGAGGCCGCCCGTCGCGCCAACATCGATGCCTTTATCGAGTCGCTTCCGCAGGGCTACGACACCGTGGTGGGCGAGCGCGGCAGCCGTCTTTCGGGCGGACAGAAGCAGCGCGTTGCCATCGCGCGCGTGTTTCTCAAGAACCCCAAGATCCTGATTTTGGACGAGGCGACGAGTGCTTTGGATAACGAGAGCGAGGAGGCGGTGCAGGAGTCACTCGAAGAGCTGGCACGCGGCCGCACCACGATTATTATCGCCCACCGTCTTTCGACCATTAAGCATGCCGATGAGATTGCGACCGTTGAGCATGGTCGCGTTGTGGAGCGTGGCACGCACGAGGAGCTTCTCGCCCGTGGCGGCACCTATGCCCGTTACTATCGAATGCAGTTCGAAGGTGCGCGTGCGCACGAGCTCGACTGATTGATATGACAGGAAGTTTATGGCTGACAAGAACCCTTTGACTCCGGAAGAAGTGACGGAGTTATTCTCCGAAATCGATGCATCCGGCGTCTTGGATCCCACGCTCGCCAAAAAGCGTACCGAGCGCATGCGTGAGAAGGAGGCTGCGGCCAAGCGCGGTGACAAAGCGGCGCTAGCGCAGCTGCGCAGCGAGGACCGCGCGAGCCAGGCAAAACATATCGACCCGCTGTCCGAGGACGATCCTTCGGGCTCGCAGGTGAGCCATACCATTACGAAGACCGCGATGGCCGTGGTCATCGGTATTTTGGTGCTGATCGTGGGCATGCAGATTGGCTACGGCGTGATGCGTCGTCTGAACACCGCCAACCTGTCCGAGAGCGTTTCGGTCGATACCGTTTCGACGGCGCTGAAGGGCGGCCTTGAGTGGGGCAACGGCTTTACGCAGTTCCCGCTCGACTTCACCGTCGATGAAGCCGATGAACGCACGGGCACGGTCGAGGTGACGGTGTTGGACACATCGTCTGCCAACGAGCTCGAGCTGCTGTCCAACGGGCAGATCCAGGCCGCGGCGCTTGCGACCAACGCGCTGCTCAACGATAAGATCGACCGCGTGGTGTATAACGTTCACGCCTATATCGACGAGGATAGCAACATTCAGCACGATTCCTTCTTTGGCATGTTCCCCGCGCGTGGCCACCAGAGCGCCATTTTGACGTTCGTGTGGACCAAGAGCTCATCCAACGCCACGAGTATCGACTGGAAGATGCGCATCGTGAGTATGGATGACACCATCGCCGAGCGCATTCAGAAGCAGGTGAACTCGGTGTCGTCGTTGATTGAGGACCCGGTGGTGAGCCAGACCAAGATTGACGAGGAAAAGGCCGAACGTGACCTGGAGCATCGTCTGCATGGCCGCGAGATTTTCCGCGGCGGCAAGCCCGATCGCACACCGTCCAAACTGCTGGAGCAGGATAAGAAAAAGTAAGACGTCATCATCCCGCGTGAGCCACAAGCCCCGCGGGATGATTTTTAATCCTCGTCCTAGAAAAATCATTATGCATAGAAAGTCATAATTATCATTTCGTAAACATTTCGATGAAATTAACGCCATGAGGCATGCTTACGGTTACAATACCGCGAGGCCTAACTACACACCTTTAAGCCGGTCCTGTGAGACCGGGAAGGAGAACTATGGCGAACAACCATACCGCGGGCGCTGCCGCCCGCACCTTCGCGCCCAGCGAGCTTTGCCAGCGTATGCTGGCCAAAACCAGCAAGGGCACCTGTGGTCCCTGCATCCTGTATCTTGAGGATGGGACCATTTTTTATGGACGTGCATGCGGCGCCGAGGGCACCGCGACCGGCGAAGTCTGCTTCAACACCTCGCTCGAGGGCTACTTTGAGGTCATGACCGACCCGAGCTATGCCGGCCAAATCGTAACCATGACCTATCCGCAGATCGGCAACTACGGTATCGACGAGACCGACGTCCAGTCGGCCTTCCCCGGCGACGCCGTGCGCCCTGCGAGCGCTCCGGCTATGCGCGGCATGATCGTTCGCGACATGTGCGCCACGCCTTCTAACTGGCGCTCGGCCGTCAGCGTGCCGGAGTATCTGCGCGCCCACGGCATCGTCGCTATCGAGGGCGTCAACACCCGCGCTCTGGTGCGCCATCTGCGCGACAATGGTTCCAAGATGGGCATTATCTCGACCGAGATCTTCGACATCGACGAGCTTGCCGAGCGTCTGGCCGCAGCGCCCACGCTGGTAGGCGAGAACCTGGTCAAGACCGTGAGCTGCCCCGCGCCTCATGAGTTTGTGGCCGCCGACCTGCCTGCCACGCATGACTTTGCGCTTGCGGTTGCCGCTCCTGCCCGTCACAACGTGGTCGCCTACGACTGCGGTGTGAAGCGCGGCATTCTGGAGGGGCTGGTCCGCGCCGGCTGCGACCTTACCGTCGTGCCGTGGGATACGCCCGCGAGTGAGGTGCTCGACATGAATCCCGATGGTGTCTTTTTGTCCAATGGCCCCGGCGACCCCGACGCCGTGGTGGAGACCTACGAGCAGGTGCAGCAGCTGATCGGCAAGGTGCCGGTCTTTGGTATTTGTCTTGGTCACCAGATGATCAGCCTGGCCTGCGGCGCCCAGATGGAAAAGCTTAAGTTCGGTCACCGCGGTGGCAACCAGCCGGTCATGAACCTGGTAAGCCGCCGTGTGGAGATCACCGCGCAAAACCATGGTTTTGGCCTGCTGTTCCCCAGCTTGGGCAAGCTTGTCCCCGAGCTTTCCGGCGGCGAGACCGAGCATGCGGCCGATGGAGACCTGCGCGTCTGGGTGCGCCGCGGAATCGCGCCGGTCGTGATGAACGAGCGCTTTGGTCGCATTCGCCTGACACATGTGAACCTCAACGACGGCACCGCCGAGGGCATCCAGCTGCTCGACGCACCGTGCTTCTCGGTCCAGTACCACCCCGAGGCCTCGCCTGGCCCCACCGATGCCCACTATCTCTTTACCGCCTTTACGCGACTCATGGACGGCGAGGAGAACTACCTGGACATCGACACCGCGAAGGACCGCCTTGCCGGCTGGAACTTTGCTGAGTCCGAGACCGCTGAGACCGAGGAGAACTAACATGCCTAAACGTACTGACATCAAGCGCATCCTCGTCATTGGTTCGGGCCCCATTGTCATTGGCCAGGCCTGTGAGTTCGACTACTCCGGCGCCCAGGCCTGCAAGGTGCTCAAGGAGGATGGCTTTGAGGTCATCCTGGTCAACTCCAACCCGGCGACCATCATGACCGACCCGGGTCTTGCCGACCGCACCTATGTTGAGCCCATCACCGCCGAATTTATCGAGCGCGTGATCAAGAAAGAGCGCCCGGACGCGCTGCTGCCCACGCTGGGCGGCCAGACCGGTCTGAACGCCGCCGTCGAGCTGGCGAAAGACGGTACGCTCGACAAGTACGGCGTCGAGATGATCGGCTGCGACCTGGCCGCCATCGAGCGCGGCGAGGACCGCAAGCTCTTTAACGAGGCCATGGCCGAGATTGGCCTGGAGGTCGCGCGCTCGGGCTATGCCTACAGCGTGGCCGACGCCGAGGCCATCGCCGAGCGTGTGGGCTATCCCTGCGTGCTGCGTCCGAGCTTTACCCTCGGTGGCGCCGGCGGCGGCATCGCGCATACCCACGAGGAGCTCGTCTCCATCGTGAGCCAGGGCCTTGAACTCTCGCCTGCCCACGAGGTGCTGGTCGAGGAGTCCATCGAGGGTTGGAAAGAGTACGAGATGGAGGTTATGCGTGACCACGCCGGCAACGGCATCATCGTGTGCTCCATCGAGAACCTCGACCCCATGGGCGTGCATACCGGCGACTCCATCACCGTGGCGCCGGCGCAAACCCTCTCCGACCTGGAGTATCAGCGCATGCGCGTGGCCTCGCTCGCCATTCTGGAGAAGATCGGCGTCGAGACCGGTGGCTCCAACGTGCAGTTTGCCGTGAACCCCAGCACCGGTCGCTTGATCGTCATCGAGATGAACCCGCGCGTGAGCCGCTCGTCCGCACTGGCCTCCAAGGCAACGGGTTTCCCCATCGCCAAGGCCGCCGCGCGCCTGGCTGTGGGCTACACGCTCGACGAAATCGTAAACGACATTACCAAGGCAACGCCCGCCTGCTTTGAGCCCACGATTGACTACTGTGTGGTCAAGGTGCCGCGCTTTGCCTTCGAGAAGTTCAAGGGTACCGACCCCACGCTCACCACGCGCATGAAGGCCGTGGGCGAGATTATGGCGATCGGCCGCACCTTTGAGGAGGCCTTTGGCAAGGCTATGCGCTCGCTGGAGGACGGCCACCAGGGCATTTGCGCCGGTGGCAAAGAGGGTGCCGGCAAGCTGAGCGACGATGAGCTCGCTCAAGCCGTGGCAACGCCGACCGAGCACCGCATCTTCTTTGTGGTCGAGGCCCTGCGCCGTGGCTGGGACATCGCTCGCATCCATGCCATCTGCGGTATCGATCCGTGGTACCTCAACCGTATCAACGATATGGTGCAGGTCCAGGAGAGCATCCGCGACCTGCGTGTGGAGGATATCGACGCCGACGCGATGCGCCTGCTCAAGCAGTACGGCACGAGCGATGCCGAGATCGCCGCGCTGACCGGCTCGGACGAGCGCTTTGTGCGCGCCTACCGCAAGGGCCTGGGCGTGGTTCCCAGCATGAAGACGGTCGATACCTGCGCTGCGGAGTTCTCGAGCGCCACGGAGTACCACTACAAGACGTACGAGAACATCTACCGCACGAGCCCGGATGCCAAGAAGTGCGTGGCTCCCGACGAGACCACGCCGGCGGACAAGCCCAAGGCGATGATCCTGGGCGCCGGCCCCAACCGCATTGGCCAGGGTATCGAGTTCGATTACTGCTGCGTGCACGCGAGTTACGCGCTGGCGGCCCGCGGCTTTGAGACCATCATGGTCAACTGCAATCCCGAGACCGTCTCGACCGACTACGACACGTCCGACCGCCTGTACTTTGAGCCGCTCACCTACGAGGACGTCATGGACGTTATCGACGTTGAGCGCCCCGATGGCGTCGTGGTGACGCTTGGCGGCCAGACCCCGCTTAAGCTGGCGCGCATGCTCGAGGAGAGCGGCGTGAACATCATGGGCACCAAGCCCGATGCCATCGACTTTGCCGAGGACCGCGAGCGCTTTGCCGCCCTGCTCGACAAGCTGGGCATCATGTACCCGCCGGCGGGTCAGGCTACCTCGTTTGAGGAGGCCGAGGCCGTTGCCGCACACATTGGCTACCCGCTGCTGGTACGTCCGAGCTACGTGCTGGGCGGCCGCGGCATGATGATCGCCTACGATGCCGAGCACCTGCGCGATTACATGGCCGAGGCCGCGCGCATTAGCCCCGACTACCCGGTGTACCTGGACCGCTTCCTGGAGGGTGCGATCGAGTCCGATGTCGACGCCCTGTGCGATGGCGAAGAGGTCTACATTGGCGGCATTCTGGAGCATATCGAGGAGGCCGGTATTCACTCTGGCGACTCCGCGACCTGCATCCCGCCGTTCAGCTTTAGCGAGAGCCTGCAGGCAAAGCTTCGCGAGACCACGCGTCGCATCGCGATGGCGCTGGGCGTACGCGGCCTGGTCAACGTGCAGTACGCCATCAAGGGCGAGACCGTCTACGTGATCGAGGCCAACCCGCGTGCCAGCCGTACCGTGCCGTTTATCTCCAAGGCCACCGGCGTGCCGCTGGCCAAGTGCGCGGCGCGTATCATGGCGGGCGATTCCATCGCGAGCCTGGGCCTGCCGAGCGACGAGCGTCAGCTCGATTGGTTCTGCATGAAGGAAGCCGTTATGCCCTGGGGCCGTTTCCCCGGTGCCGACGTTATTCTGGGGCCCGAGATGAAGTCGACGGGCGAGGTCATGGGTATCGCCAAGAGCTATCCCGAGGCATATGCCAAGACGCAGCTGGCGATCGACTACAAGCTGCCCGATCCGAGCTGCGGCAAGGTGTTCATCAGCGTGTGCGACCGCGACAAGCGTCATATCCTTTCGGTCGCCCGTATCCTGCGCTACCTGGGCTTTGATATCTGCTCCACCGAGGGTACGGCGCGCGTGCTGCGCGGCGGCAACGTGACGTGCGAAGTCGTGGAGAAGATCAGCGGCCCGCACGACGGCGAGCGTCCCAACATCGGCGACCTCATCGCCGATGGCAAGATTGCGGTAATCATCAACACGCCGTACGGCCCGGGCTCGCGTGGCGATGGCTACCTGCTACGTACCGAGGCCGTGCGTCGCGGTGTGACCTGCGTGACGGCGATGTCTGCCGCCAACACCTACGTGAGTGCCATCGAGGCCGTGCGCGAGGACCAGCAGGGTCACGGCAGCGCCAACGACATGGGCATGGACGTCATCGCCCTGCAGGACCTGCCGCAGCACACGGTGTAGTTGACCTGGCCGGCCGGGGCGGGAGGGGCCGAGTTTCCCCCTTTCGCTCCGGCTGCAAGCAGAGTCGCTCAGGAGGAAACTCGGCCCCTCCCGCCCCGACGCACTGTGTCTAGACGGACTGCACCTCCTGTTTTTAGAGATAAATACCATTTAGCGGTGATATTCAACCGTTCAAGATATTATGTAATGGCATATTACGTCATATGACGTAATATGCCATTAGCAGTCAAGGATGATTGTCTGTGTTCAAGTCGAGAAAGGGGCAAAATGATTAAACTGTGTCGCGTCGATAGCCGGTTAGTGCATGGGCAGACCGTGTTCTCCTGGTATCCAACGCTTGAAGCAAACGCTATTCTTGTGGTTTCAGATGAGTACGCCGCAAGCAAAGAGCGAATTCAAGCGCTGCGAATTGCAAAACCCGCTGATGCCAAATTGGTTGTCAAAAGTGTAGAAGATTCCATCGTGGCCCTTAACGGAAGCGCGGTGGATAAATACGAGCTAATTGTTGTTGCGGGAAATGTACATGACGCCTGTGAAGTTGCGCGTGCGTGTCCAAAAATAACGTCTGTGAATTTAGGCGGCGCTCGACCGTTGGGGGATAGCGTAAAGGAGCTTGGCCCTGCTGTGCGCCTTTCCCAATCCGATATTAATGAAATTAAGAAAGCCATGGCTGATGGAATCGAGTTCGAGGTAAGGCAGGTTGCTAGCGAGAAAAAACGCATCGTAACAAGTTTTGATTTGTAGGAAGAGGGAGAAATATGCTGCTTCAGGCTTTTCTGGTTGGTCTTGCCGCTGCGATAGGTCAATCGGATTATTTACTCGGTACTGCGATGGTCGAGCGGCCGATTGTCCTCGGAGCGATCGTCGGTATTTTTTTGGGTGATATTCCGACTGGCGTTATTGTTGGTTTCCAGCTCGAACTCGCGTTCATGGGGGTCTGGCAGGTTGGTGCTGCCGTGCCGCCCAACGTAATTGTTGGTTCAGTTTTGGGAACAGCCTTTGCGATTACTATGGGTGCGGGTCCCGAGACCGCTCTGACTATTGCTATGCCCACTGCGGTGCTTGCCGGCATGTTTGACAGCCTTATGTATAGCGTTGTTACGCCTCCTATGGCTGTCTGGGCTGATCGTGGTGCCGAAAAAGACGACCCCAAAACGATTGCAGCCGCTATGTGGACCAATGGAATTCTCTACATCATTGCGCTTGGCTTGATTTGCGGCGTGGCTTTTTACGTTGGAAATGATGCTGTTCAGGCACTGATTGACGCCATTCCTGATTGGCTTACGAATGGGCTTACGATCGCAACGGGTATTCTGCCCGCGCTTGGATTTGCGCAGCTTATGTCAATCCTGTCCACCAAGGAGCTGAGCTTCCTATTCTTTGGAGGCTTCTTGCTGAGTGCCTATCTAAACATTCCGACGATCGGTATCGTGGCGTTTTCGCTGATCCTGATTGGGATTCTCAATATGGCTCACATTTTTATGCCTGCCAGTGCGGCGGTCGCTAAGGAGGTTGACGATGACAACGAATTCTAATGATGTTCTTGAGCTCTCGCCGGAGTCAAATAAATCGACCGATAAGAGAATAACCAAGAAAGACTTAAAGGCGTTATTTTGGCGCAGCTTTCCACTCAACATCATGTGGAGCTTTGACCGACAAATGAACGTTGGTTTCTGCTACGACATGATTCCGGTAATCAAGCGGTTATACGATAAGCCTGAAGACCGGATCGAGGCATATAAGCGTCATCTTGAGTTCTACAATATTCAAGTTACGTTTAATCCTCTGGTCGCCGGCATTGTGGCCTCCATGGAGGAGGAAAACGCCAACAATCAGGACTTTGACACCGCCTCAATTAACGCCATGAAAGCATCGCTTATGGCTCCGCTTTCCGGTATTGGAGATTCACTGATTGCCAGTACGCTTCGCATGATTGCGACGGGCGTTGTGACAGGACTTTGCCTTTCGGGCAGTCTGCTCGGCCCAATCCTGTTCCTGCTTCTTTATAATGTCCCAACGATCCTGATCCGCTGGTTTGGGCTTCAGTATGGTTATTCGCTTGGCAGTGGCATGATTTCGAAGCTGAACGATTCTGATGTAATGCACAAAGTTACGTCCGGCCTGGCGATTGTGGGACTAATGGTAGTTGGTGGAATGGTGGCGACCACCGTTGCAGTTACCACTCCGCTCGCTCTTAACTTCGGCGACACCGCGTTTAAGTTGCAGGAAACGCTCGATGGGATATTCCCGGCTCTTTTGCCGCTCTGCGCGTTCGGGATCATGTGTCCTTGCAATAAGAAACAGGTCAAAATTATTTGGCAGATTGTGGGCATTCTCGCTGCGGGTATTGTGCTCGGCGTCCTGGGGATTTTGGGCTAGAGAAGGCGTCCATCTTTTGAGATGCTGAACTCGAAGGACGATGCGTCTGCTCGCCAAACGGTTTTCGAATAGTGGAGCGGCATTTCATTGCAGGCATATGTGACGTGCTCGACAACGCTCACGGGGGCTCC
Organism: uncultured Collinsella sp.; assembly: GCA_902493545.1. GTDB lineage: Bacteria > Actinomycetota > Coriobacteriia > Coriobacteriales > Coriobacteriaceae > Collinsella. The sequence continues at coordinate 11,803 of CABUQI010000012.1, forward strand.
AACGATATAACCGAGAAGGTTTGCTTCTTGGAGCCCCGCTATTCCTGCGGTGATTTTGAGTTTCTCAATACCGGTTGCGATGCTGTAATGGTTGGCGATCAGGTCGAAAAGACTGGCATTGTCTGTGAGAAGCTCCAGTAGTCCGGGTAGAGTGCCCTGCGTTGCATAAATGGTGTCGATGGCGCAGGGGGCATTTTCGATATAAACCAAGCGCGCAACTCGTTGCACTACGGTTCCGTTGTCAATTTTGAGCTCCCGTGCAATGTGGGCATCAGCCTTGATCAAGCCTGTTTCCAAGATGGACTTGGTTGTTTTATCGCCGTATTGGGGGTCGGAGCTCAAATTGAAAATGGTGCTTGTTCCTCGTTTCAGGGTGAGCTTCGATGGGTTTACGAATGTTCCCTTGCCTCGCAGGCGGTAGAGCAAGTTTTGGTCAATGAGATTCTGTACGGCGCGTCTTACGGTGATCCTGCTTACTTTGTATTGCTTGCAAAGCTCGGTTTCGGTGGGAATCTGACTGCCGCCGGGGAGTTCGCCAGAAACTATTTTCTTGAGGATGTCGTTTTCAACGGTCTGATAGAGAAGCTCTGGCTGAGTGAACTCGTCTTTTGCTGCAGGCATGGTGGACCCCTTGGTTTTCAGTTTCTTTAGTACATAGATATACGACAACTGAGGACATCATAAGCCGTTATCTCAAAAGTTATGGAAATATCGATTTGGCGTTATTGCAGAGAGGGGATTTAAGATGAGTAGACAATACGACGAGGCGTTGATTGGTGCCATCTCCAGTCGCTCGTTTACAACCGAGAAGAGGGGGCTCGAGGTTCAAATTCGTCCGGTTCCTGATGATGAAAGAGAGCATGTGCTTGACCCACGAATTCTCGAGGTATCCCGCAAGAAGATGCGGAATGTTAGCATGTCTCCGAGCTGGACGAGCCTTATTGGAATGCGTCATCGCCCGGATAAGCCGACATACCGCCTACTCGATGGTGAGGTTCAGCGCGATGAGATCCTCATGGAGGCGGCCGATCGCTATATAGATTTATTCGTCTGGACGCCACCAAATCATAAGGAGGCAAGTCCGGCGCTTGTTTACCTGCACGGCGGCGCGTTTATGGCGGGGAATGTTCTGCAATTTGAACATCAGCTCGAGTTCATCGCCGAAAAGTCTGGTGCAGTGGTGGTTTATCCGGAATACCGCTTGGCGCCGGAGACGGCATTTCCGGGGCAGATCGAGGATTGCGTTCTTGCTCTTGATTATGTGCGCGAGCATGCCGCGGATCTCGGAATCGATCCTCATAAAATAATGGTCGCCGGCGACTCCGCGGGAGGAAGCCTTACTAATGCGTGTGTTCAGCTCAGGGGTGCTGGAGCTGTAGCCCATGCCTTCGAAATCTATCCTGAAGTCGACCTTGCGGGCGAACAGGGCGAGGGATATGAGGATTTTCCTGCGATAGCCGATCAGGAGGACGTTGCGCGTTTTCGCATCGACCATCTTCGCGATTCGGACGGCCCGATGGTCGAACTTTGTGCACACGGAAAAATGTCTCCTCATGACCCGTTGATTTCTGCGCTAATGCTTGAGGACTGCACTGATTTCCCCCCGGTGACTATCGTGACATCCGAATACGATCCGCTTCGTATCCCCGATGAAAAATGGGCTACAAAATTACGGTCTTCAGGAATCGATGTCGAGGTCATCGAATATGCCGGATGTGACCATGGTTTCTTCGATCATTTTGGCGTGTACCCGCAATCGGAAGACGTGTGTTTGTTGATGGCTGAGAAGCTTAAAGAAATGGCTGCACAATAACGTCTCTCGGCGATAAGGGACTGAAGTCGCCTGTGTTTCTGCATTCGTGGTTCTCAGTCTGATTAAAAATGAGGCTTGCTCCTTGCCCGAGTGGGTGGGGAGCAGTTTGTTTTTTGTGGCGATGCGAGGCGAGTGCCGCGCACTTTAGATCGCCATTTTGCTTCGCTGTATACCACTTGACGTAATAAAAGAGGCAAGGGCGGTGCGAGGGCCAACAGTCATTCTAAGCTCGGATTCGTATTCTAAAAGGTTGTTTCGGTTGCGCGGTACAATATAGCAAAAAAGAATGATAAAATGAATTCGAAAAAGAATTCATTTTTAGGAGGTATGTATGCCTGCCTTGCAGATGCTCGACAACCTTGTTCCAATTAGCGATTTCAGCCACGGTAAGGGCTCGGCTGCATTTTCGAAGGTTGGGGACGACAATCCTGTTGTGGTTCTCAAACACAACAAGCCAGCGTTTGTGATTGTGACACCCGATGAATATAGGGAAGCGAAGCAAGCGGAGGAGGACCTCACCTTGTTAACGTTGGCGCTTAAGAGAATGGCTGTGGCAAGTGACGATGCGCTTGTTTCCCTGTCTGATGTTATGGAAGAGCTGGGTGTGAGCCAGGACGAACTCGATCAGATGGATGAGGTCGAGTTTGAATGAGTGGGTACGAAGTCGCTTTCTACCCGGATGCTCTCAAGGATATTAAGCGTCTGGACGGCTCCCAACGAAAGATCGTCCTTAAGGCTATAGAAAAAATCAGAACGAACCCATTGCCGCAGAACGAAGGTGGATTCGGCAAGCCTCTTGGAAACAAGGCAGGTACGGATTTGACTGGCTTTATGAAGATCAAGCTCAGGGGAAGTGGCATTCGAATCGTGTACCGCCTCATCAGAATTAAAGAAAAGATGGCCATCGTAGTGGTAGGCGCTCGCGAAGACATGGAAGTCTACCGAACTGCTCAGAGACGAGAGCTCGATTTCGAGAAATGGGCGGAAGAGAATATCTAGCTTTAACGATGAACGACGAGTGAGCGTTGGTGGGGCCCTGACGAATTAGATTTGTCAGGGTTTTTCGCTGAACCAATTGCCTTCAGCCTCCGTTGACCTTTCCTTCCAATTCATCAGCAAACGTACGTCATAGCAATTCCCGGTAGGTCGCAGGGCGCTTCGCGGGCGGGCCAGGCTTTATCTGAACGACTTTGCAAAGCAACCGGAGTGAAGATAAAGCCTGGCCCGCCCGCGAAGCGCCACACAGACCGCAGGGACGGGAGCAGCTATACTACTCTCAGTAGTTAAGGGTCGCGGATCCGCCGCGTCGCCGTTCTCAACAGGAGGTCTTTGTTTATGGCAGATCAAAAGCCGGTTGTCGGGATCATCATGGGCTCCAAGTCCGATCTGGGCGTTATGGAAGGCTGCACCGCCGAGCTCGAGGCGCTCGGTGCGCCCTATGAGCTTGTCATTGCGAGCGCACACCGCACGCCGGCGAAGGTCCACGAGTGGGCTTCGACTGCTGCCGACCGTGGCATTAAGGTGATCATTGCCGCCGCCGGCAAGGCCGCTCACTTGGGTGGTGTCGTGGCTGCCTTTACGCCGCTACCGGTTATCGGTGTGCCTATGAAGACGAGTGACCTGGGCGGTATGGATTCGCTGCTGTCGATGGTGCAGATGCCTTCGGGCGTACCCGTGGCCTGCGTTGCCATCAACGGCGCCAAGAACGCCGCCATCTATGCCACGCAGATCTTGGGCGCATGCGACCCCGAGTACCGCAAGGTTATCGAGAAGATGAAGCAGGAGATGGCTGACGCCTAGGCGTTCCGCCGTTTCACCGCAGTATAAGGAGAGCCATGTCCGACTATCAGGGAAAACGATTCAAGGCTTCTCAGATTCCCGATCCGTCGAAGCCGGGTGCTGCCCATGCGGCACAGCAGGGTCGGACATCCTCTCCTCAGCAGCGCGCGCCGCGTCCTGTGACGCCGGCGACGCGCCGCCGCCAGGACACGCCGGCGGCGTATCGTCCCTCGTCTTATAGCGCAGCTAAGAAGCCGTCCCGGTCTTCATCGCATGCCGCGCCGTCGGATTACACCGAGCCGCCGCGCAAAAAGCGCCGCTCCATTATTCCCATTCTGCTCATCATCATCGGCATCGGCCTGATTGTTGCCGCCGCTGCCATCTTTATCAATGCGCAGATCGGTTACAAGCAGGCGAGCGAGTCGTACCAAAAGATCGAAAAGCAATATGCGCCCGCTAAGGACGCCAGCGGCGTGCCGATTATCGATTTCAATGCTCTTGCCCAGACAAATCCCGAGGTCGTCGGTTGGATTTACGCACCGGGCACCAACATTAACTATCCCGTAGTGCAGGCTACTGATAATTCCAAGTATCTCAACACGTTGTTCGATGGCACGTCCAACGCATCGGGTGCCATCTTCTTGGATTACGAGGACACTGCGCCCGGCATGGTGGATCAGCAGACTACGATCTACGGCCACCATATGAACGACGGGTCGATGTTCAACGTGATTTCGGACACCACTGATCAGGCGACGTTCGATAGCATCGAGTTTGTGTATTACATCACACGGGATGCTACGTATAAGCTGCGACCGCTGGCGACCAAAGTTGTTGAGGACACGTATGCCAAGGCGCGCACGCGCAATTTTGAGGGCGACGACGGACTGAAAAATTACCTGTCCGAGATGCTCGACGGTGCCTCTGCCGTGGCGAGCGATGCCACCGATCGTGCTGCTTCGGCAACCAAGGTCGTAACGCTTGTGACCTGTCGTTCGTTATCGCTGAGCAACACGCGTGCTGTCATGGTGCTCACGCCGGTCGAGGAATAGATAATGGGCCACTCAATGACGGTGAAAGGGGAAATGATGCTCGAGAATGGCAAAACGATGCCTTCGGTTGATGCTTGGCTGCGCGAGGCCAAGGCCGATTCGTCGGCACCTGCGTGCGGTATGTATCTGACACATAACGGTGTGGTGCGCGCGACGCCCAAGGCCGAGGCGCGCGGTGTCGAGACCGATGGCGTGGCGCCGGGCCACAAGGTGGGCGGCATGGTGTTTGGCTACGACGCCAGCAAGGTACAGGCCGCCATCGAGGCGACGCGCGCGATGCCGGGTATCGGTTATGTGCGCGTGTGGCTGGCAAGCGGCGAGCTTGCCGTAGGTGACGACATCATGCTCGTGCTCATCGGCGGGGACATTCGCCCGCACGTGGTCGATGCGCTGCAGGCGCTCGTTGGCACCATCAAGAATGAATGCGTGAGTGAGGTCGAGCGCGAGGCGTAGGGGCGTGCGTCGATAGAAGGCTCGTTTATAAAAATGCCCGCCGGTGCGTGTGATACCGGCGGGCATTTTGCGTTTTGGACGCGGTTGGCGCTACACGCGCGTCGCATCCTTGGGGCTCATGGTCATGCTCTGGAAGCGATTCTCCATAAAGTCATTATCGAAGTACTTGCCGTAGAACTGCGCGACAGGAATATCCGGCTCCGTGCCGTTGACGCGCTGGTACCAATAATCGAGCGACTGCAGCGTCATGACGCCGTCGACCAGCATAATGATGGTGAAGATGACAGTAGCCGAGTAGCGGCTCTTCCACGGAATCATGTTGATGAGCTTGAGCAGCCTCGGCAGCAGCAGCTTGATCCAGATGAGGCCACCCAGGCCCCACAGGCAGGCGAAGCCCGTGCAGGTACGTCCGCCGGTAAGGACGGCGAGCGGATCGGGCATGCCAAAGAGCTTCATATGCGAGTAGCTCCACGAGACTACGCCAAACGAGGTCTGCATAAACCAGCCCACGAACACTTCAAAGCTTGCGCCGAGCACAGCGCTTACCAGGAAAATGATGATGGGGTTCTTTTTGTAGAAGCGGTTGAGCACCATGGTCATGAGCACGGCGCCAAATCCGTAGATGGGGCTGAAGGGACCAAACAGCATGCCGGCGCGGTTCTGGTAGACGCCGGGGTCGTCGACCGTCATGTGCCAGATGTCCTCGGCGATCAGGCCGAGCACGCAGCAGA
>CABUQI010000013.1 GCA_902493545.1 uncultured Collinsella sp.
GTCAAGGAGTACCAGGACGCCCTGGCCCGCGGCGCTCGACCGGGCGAGACGGAGTAGGTCCCACCGTCCCCTTCCGCCGCAGGGCTTAGGTTTTGCTCCATGCTCAAACAGTCCTGCTCGCACGAAGAGCACATTAAGTGCTCTTCGGCTCGTGCGGAACTGCGCGTGGAGCAATAACCTAAGCCCTGCGGCGGAAGGGGACTGCGTTTTCGTGCTCCTTTTCGCCCGGGTGCCGTTGGGCCAGGGAGGGGCGTCTTCGCTGATAACTGCTTTGCTGGAAGAGCTGCTTTTATTGCGGCTCTTTCTTTGGTTTTGGGTATATTTGTTCTTGTTGAATTGTTATTGCGGACGGGCTGGGTACTTGGCTTTCCGCTGTTATTTGTAGCCGTCTCGGCTTTGGTTGAGGGGAGACGTTCTTTATGCGTATTGTGCTTATGGGTACTCCTGATTTTGCTGTGCCTTCGCTGACTTCGCTTGTTGCGGCTGGCAACGAGATTGCGCTTGTTGTTACTCGTCCTGATGCTGTTCGTGGGCGCGGTAAGAAGCTTGAGCCTTCTCCTGTTAAGGCCAAGGCGCTTGAGCTGGGGTTGCCGGTTGTTGAGGCTAATCGTATGACGCCTGAGGTTGTTGAGGCGCTCCGGGCTGCCCAGGCTGACATTTTCTGCGTGGCTGCCTATGGTTGTATTTTGCCTGATGAGGTCTTGAATATGGCGCCGCTCGGCATTGTGAATGTTCATGCGTCCTTACTGCCTCGTTGGCGTGGGGCTGCTCCTATTCAGCGTGCCATTCTTGCTGGTGATGAAGTTGCTGGCGTTTCCATTATGCGCATTGGGCATGGCGTGGATACTGGTGCTTATTGTGCTCAGGCTTCCACGTCGGTTGCCGGTAAGCATGCTGAGGCGCTGACCATGGAGCTTGGTGAGCTTGGCGGCAAACTGCTTGCCGATACACTTCCTTCGCTTGCCGATGGTTCGGCGGTTTGGACCGAGCAGGATGAGTCGCTCGTCACTCATGCTGCCAAGATTTCCAAGCTGGAGATGCGTCTGGATCCGCAGATGGCTGCGCTCGATTGCGTGCGTCATGTGCTCGCTTCGTCCGATACCGCGCCTGCTCGTTGCGTGATTGCCGGCAAGACCGTGCGTGTGCTCGATGCTGCGTCGGCTGATGTGTCGCTTGGCGAGGGCGCTGTTGCCGTTCAAGCCAAGCGCGTCTACCTTGGCCTTTCCGATGGCTCGGTTGAGTTGCTCGAGGTTAAGCCAGATGGCAAGCGTGCTATGGCCGCTTCCGCCTGGGCTGCTGGCCTGCAGGGCGCCGATCTTTCGTGGGGTGTTTTGTCATGAGCAAGTTGTCTCCCGCGCGCAAGCTTGCGCTCGATGTGCTGATGGAGGCCGATCGCCGCGGCATGTATGCGCGTGACGTGCTGTCCTCTCGCGCATCGGCCAAGGCTATTGACCAGCGCGATTCCGCTTTTGCCGCCCGCTTGGCGCTGGGTGTGGCCGCCACGCAGGGTATTTTGGACGAGCTGCTCGATCAGTTTCTCGATAAGCCTAAAAAGGTTGCGCCGCGTGTTCGCATGGCGCTTCGCATCTCGGCCTTCGAGATGCTCTATCTGCATACGCCTGGCCGCGTTGCCGTAAGTCAGGGTGTTGAGCTGGTGCGCAGCGGAGCTAAGTCTGCCGCTGGTTTGGCCAACGCCGTGCTGCATAAGGTCGCGGACAACGTTGAGGACTTTGCCACGGCGTCCGATGTGAATGAGTCTGAGCGACGCTTGGTTCGTCTGTCGCGCTTGATGGGTCTGCCGCGTTGGCTGTGCGCTCGTATCATGGCGTCGTTTGACACGCCAGAGGGTGCGCTTAACTTTGCCGGCAACTTGGCACCTGCGCCGCTGGCCCTGCATGAGAACGCCTTTGCGACCAAGCCCGATCCGTATATCTCGCAGCTCGTCGCGCCTGTCTTCCCGGGCTGCCATGCCCCGGTTGATGCCCAGGTTACCGTTGCTTCGGGTGTGTTTGAGCGTGCTGCCGCGGTGGCATCTGATCTCAACGCGCAGCTTATCGCCACAGCTGCCACGCGCCCTGGTAGCTGCCTTGAGATTGGTGCCGGTCGTGGTACCAAGACCTATGTGATGATGTGCCAGGCCAAGCGTGCCGGGTATGAGCGTCAGCATACCGCGCTCGATCTGCACGATCGCAAGTGCGATCAGAATCTCGCGCGCCTGCATAAGGCGGGTATAACGGGTGTTCGTACGGTGTCGGGCGATGCCTGCGAGCTCAATGAGGTGCTCACGTCCTTTGACGCGATGCTTGGCGAGCCCGCCCTGTTCGACACGGTGTTTATCGATGCCCCGTGCTCGGGCACTGGCACTATGCGCCGTCATCCCGAGATTCCGTGGCGTCTGACCGAGAAGGACGTTACGACTGAGCTGCCCCGTCTGCAGCTGACGATGCTCAAGGAAGCAGCCGTGCGCGTGGCTGCCGGCGGTGAGCTTATCTATGCCACCTGCTCGGTTTTTGATGAAGAGAACACGCAGGTCGTGGATGCTTTCCTGGCCTCTCCCGAGGGCGCCGGCTTTACCGTGGCACCGCTCTCCGAATCTCAGATTCTGCAGCTTCCCGATTTCGCGCAGGCCAAGAAGCTTGTCGCCGTGCGCCAGAACGATCGAGGCTTCTTCCAGAGCGTCCCCATAAACGCCGACTCCTACGACGGCCACTTCTGCGCCCGCCTGGTCCACAAGTAGCTACTAAGTTGCGGTGAAATAGGGATTGAATATCGGCTTCTACCCGCCAAACAGACCTTATTTCACCGCAACTCATAGAGATGCCTGGGTAGCTAAAGAATCAGCCCCGCGATCGATGTTGATCGCGGGGCTGTTTGGTTCCTAGTGGCTATGCGGGCAGTTGGCGCAGCAGCCACTCGTGGCGTTGGTGCTGGAGCCGCCGCTTCGCTGGTCGGTGTTGTAGAAACCACTGCCCTCAAATTTAATGCCGCTGGCCGAGAACGTCTTGGCCGCCGGAGCGCCGCAGCTCGGGCACACGACCTCGGGGGTCTCGGACATGGGATGCTCAACCTCAAACACGTTGCCGCAGCTCGAGCACTTGTAATCGTAGCGCGCCATAATACTTCCTTTTCAGCACAAAGCGGGCAGATTACTCTGCCCGCAAAAATTCAAACGTCTGTAACTGTACCCTATATCGGGCGTTTTATCACGCTTCGCCCCAGAATCTATGCGTGTTGCGCAGGAGCTGTGCGGTTTTGCCCTCAGCGGCCGCAACGTCGGCCTCGTCAGCCTGCCAGGTCCAGTTGCCCGTGGCCACGCCCGGTACGTTCATGCGCGCGTCGTCGCCAAGCCCCAGGACATCCTGCAGCGGCATCATCACCAGGGGAGCGTCGCTTACCAGCGCGTCGCTCATCAGCTTGGCCGCCACCTCAACACCGCTCGGTTCGTCGCCGCCCGCAAAGGAACGCGTGCACCAACCGGCGAGCGTCGACGTATCGTGCGTCGAGGTGTACAGGATCTTGCCAGGCGTGGGATGTACGCCGCAACGGACGTCGTAGTCGCTAAACTCCAACACGTCCATACCGGGGAAACCACAGGTCGAAGCCATGGCGCGAACACCGGGCGTCAGGTAGCCCAAGTCCTCTGCGATAAAGTTGAGCGGCCCCAGCTCGTCATAGGCAGTCTGGAACAGATCCTTGCCTGGACCCGCCAGCCAGCGACCTTCGGCGCAAGCCTTGCCCGCGGGAATACTAAAGTAGCTGTGGAAGCCCAGGAAGTGATCCAGGCGCACGCGGTCGTAGAGCGAGAACGCACGACGTAGGCGATCCATCCACCAGCTATAGCCGTTCTGCTTCATGTGGTCCCAGCGGAACGTCGGGTTGCCCCACACCTGGCCCTCGGGTGCAAAGTTGTCGGGCGGCGCGCCGGAAATCTCAATCGCCTTGCCGGTATCGGACAGCCAGAAGTTCTCGGGTTCGCTCCACGCATCTGCCGAATCGTCGGACACGTACATAGGAATATCGCCGATGACCTCGATGCCCTTCTTGTGTGCATAGTTCATGAGCTCGCACCAGGCCAGGTCAAAGCGGTACTGCATGTAAGCCTGCAGCTCTGCCTCGTCGTGGAAACGTTTATCGTCGATCAGATGCTCGTTGTAGCGCGCAACATCTGCCGGCCAATCGTGGCGCGATTCGCCTTCAAAGTACTTTTTGACGGCCATATAGACGCAGTACTTCTCGAGCCAGTCGGCGTTGCGATGTTTAAACGCCGTGTACAGCGGGTCGGCATCCTCGCCGCCGTGGGTCTTCCAGGTGACGAAGTCGGCAGCCAACTCCTCGTGGCTCTCGGGCAGCAGGTCGATATTGCCTGCAAAGGCCGAAGGGCCGGCATAAGGGGAGCGGAAGAAGTCCGTAGGATTGACGGGCAGGACCTGCCAGTAGCGCATGCCCATGGCGGCCAGGTGGTCGATAAAGCGACGCGTGGGCGCACCGATTGTGCCGGGCTTGCCATCGTCGGTCGGTACCGAGGTGATGTGACAAACGACACCCGCGCCGTGATCGAGCGGCTCTTGCAGACGCTGCTCGGCGTGGTGATAGATGATCGACGACCCCAGCGGATACAGATCGAGTGTGACGGTGCCATTGTGAATCTCGCACTCGTGACCGCTAATCACATCGCTCGCACATTCGTCGAGCGCCGGAATCGTCACGCGGTGTGAATTGCGCAAGCTGCGGTTGATGATAACCGTCGCGGCCTCACCGTCTTTACCGGTGCGCGTGTAGGCGAGTACCTCGTCGTTGAGCGCGAAGGCCTTGATATCGCCGTCAACCATAAACGGCAGGGCACGGCGCACGGCCGAGGCGTTTTTAAGGATGGCGAGTGTATCGAAGTCGTGCAGGTCTTCCTTCAAAGGCAACGTGCGGCGATTGCCCGGATCGGTCAGGCCCTCCAAGCCGTACTCATCGCCGTAATAGATTGAGGGCACACCCGGGAAGGTCATCTGCATGAGTGTCGCGAGCCAAAAACGGCTCTTGGCCAGGCCCATCGAGTTCTCGTCCAGGCGCCATTTGCTGCGCTCGCACTCGGGCAGCTGCGACTCGTCAGGGCCGCCGCCGAGCACCGAGATAATGCGCGGACGGTCGTGGCTCGAAAGCAGATTTAGTGCGCAAGACAGGGCCTCACGCGGATAATTCTCGCGCAGGGTTTCGATATCCTCGGCTGCCTGGTAGGCGTTCTTGTAGCCCATCAAAAAGCCGATGACCATGTCGCGGAAGGGATAATCCATAGCCGAGTCGAGCTCGGAGCCTTGTAGATAGCGACGCAGATGGCCGTAGCTGATTTTGTTGGAGGCGTCTTCCCAGACCTCGCCGAGCAGCAGCGCGTCGGGCTTTTCGGCAAGTACTGCCTTCTTGATCTCGGTCAGGAAATCGTCCGAAAGCTCGTCGGCCACGTCTAGACGCCAGCCATGAGCGCCGGCACGTAGCCATTTACGGATCACGCCGTCCTTGCCCAGGAGCCGCTCGCGTACCAGCTCGGAGCTCTCATTGATGGCAGGCATGTTACCCACGCCCCACCAGCAGTCGTACGAGCCGTCCTCGTGGAAATAAAACGCATCGCGCCACGGCGAATCCTCGCTCTGCCACGCGCCCACGCCAGGATAGTTGCCGTAGCGGTTGAAGTAGATCGAATCGTCGCCCGTGTGGTTGAAGACGCCATCCAGGATGATGGAGATGCCGAGCTTCTCGGCTGCCTGGCACAGCTCGGTAAAGTCCTGCTCGGTGCCCAGGATCGGGTCGATCTTGGTGTAGTCGGCCGTGTCGTAGCGGTGGTTGCTCGCGGCTTCAAAGATGGGGTTGAGGTAGATGGCCGTAAAGCCCAGCTCGGCGATGCGGGGCAGGTCTTCCTGGATACCCTTGAGCGAGCCGCCGTAGAAGTCCCAGGTTTTGATGGAGCCGTCCTCGGCGCGCTCATACACGGGCGGCTCGTTCCAGTCCTCGACCATGCGGCGCTGGATTCCGTTGCGCGGCTTTTCGACCTGAGCCAGCGTGCGCTCGCGCCAGTTTTCGTCGCGGGCATAGCGGTCGGGGAAGATCTGGTAGACCATGCCCTGCTCGTACCAAGCTGGACGGTTCTCGCGGTGCTTGTAGACGGTAATCTGGAAGGACGGGACCTCGGCGTAGTCGTAGGTTACGCCCTCGCCGCCGGTACGGCCCTGCGGTGCGCCCAGACGAACCTCGGGCTGGCCCTCGATATTGCAGATAAAGCTGTACCAGATAAGACAGGGCTCGGTGCACTTAAGCTCTACAGTAAATATGCCGTCGCCCTCGTGCGTCATGGGATACCGAGACTCACCGATCTCGTCAACCCAGGTACGCAGCGTAAGCGTTGCTTGGTTGGGATCGGCATCCTCTAGAATCACGGAGAGCGAAAGGGTAGTTCCTGTGGTCACAGCGCCAAACGGAGTGCGAAACTGCGGCAGACGGCTGTTGTGTATCAATCTCATAGTACGGTCCAGTTCAATAGAATCATGGCCTGCTGGTCATGGGCTTTACGCACAAGATGTAAGTATATCTGTTGTACACAGGCTGTATAAACAACATCCGTTTACCATCGGCGAACGGTTGTCCTAGAAAATCGTTTTACCATCCAAATTATCGCGATATCCGAAATAGCCTAGACTGATACTATTTTTAGCCAAACAAAAGTACTTCGGTTTACTACGACGAATTGAATGATCTTAACCACGGTCATTTTGGTGATATTAAAACCGCAGGTAGAAGCGTTGCCAATTTTTTAGATTACTCGCTGTGGTCGGCCGTAGCCATTTTGTCGTAGTAAACCGGCCCTTTGTTTAATAGAGAAGTTCAACGCAAAAGAGGGCGCCTGGTTGGGGCGCCTCTTTTGCGTTGAGGATTAAGTTTTAATCGTTAGGATTAGCGGCGCTTGCGGGCGGCCGTAGCCTTGCGGACGGAGATCTTCTTGGTAGGAGCCTTTTCCTCGGCCGGAGCGGCGGGGGAGACCGGGGCCTCCTTGGCGGGCTCGGCCTTTGCCGTAGCCTTTGGAGCGGTCTTGACCTCTGCGGCCTTCGGCGCCGGCTCGGCCTTTACTGCGGGCTTGTCCTCGACCTTAGCCTCTGCCTTGGGAGCTGCAGCCTTGGTCGTGGTCTTCTTGGCCGTCGTCGTAGAGCGCTTGCGCGTGGTGGTCTTGGCAGCCGGCTTTGCCTCGACAGTTGCCTTGGCCTTGGGCTCGGAGGGCGCCTCCTCGACCTTGTCGGCGGGCTTTGCAGCAGCCTTCGGGGTCGTCTTCGCGGCGGCCTTCGTCGTAGCAGCCTTCGTGTTCGTCGAGGTCGTTGCCGTGGTCTTCTTTGCTGCCGTTGCCTTCTTGGTGGTCGCGGCCGTCTTCTTGGCAGCGGTCTTGGCCGGAGCCTTTGCCGCAGGCTTAGCCTCGGCGGTGGCAGTCTCTGCCTTTACCTCGGGAGCGACCTCGGCCTCGGCGGTCTTCTTGGAAGCGGCGGTCGTACGCTTGCGCGTAGTCGATGCCTTGGCAGTAGTTGCCTTAGCGGCGCTAGTCTTGCTATCAGTGGCCTTCGTGGTCGTGGCCTTCTTAGTCGTCGTCTTACGAGTCGTCGTCTTTTTGGCGGCAGGCTTCGCCGCGGGCTTAACTTCGGCCTCGGCAGTGGGCTTCTTCTCGACCTTGGGCTCCTCAGCAGCAGCGGGCTCCTTAACGGTCGCCTCAGGCTCGGCAGCAGCCTTCTCAGCCACAACCACGGGGTCGTCGACAACCGCCGCCGGGCGCTCAATCTCCGGGTGCATAAAGAAGTACAGGTCCAGATATTTATCGGCCGAGCGCGTCCAGCTAAAGTCCTGGCTCATGGCCTGCGTGACCAGCTGGTTCCAGGCGTCGCGGTTATCCCAGAACAGACGCGCCGCGCGGAATACCGCATCGCCCATCTCGTCGCCGTTAAAGTTGCTAAACGAGAAGCCCGTGCCCTCGCCGGTAAACTCGTTGTACGGCTGCACGGTGTCCTTCAGGCCACCGGTCTCGCGAACAATCGGCAGCGTGCCGTAGCGCATGGCGATGATCTGCGACAGGCCGCAGGGCTCAAACTTCGAAGACATCAGGAACATGTCGGCGGCGGCATACATGCGCTGCGACAGCGCCGGATCGAACTCGATGCGTGCGGCCATGGTGCCGGGGTACTTGTCCTGGAAGTAGCGCAGGCCGTCCTCGTAGTCGCGGTCGCCGGTGCCCAGCACCGCCACCTGCACGCCGCCGGACAGGATGCGGTCGAGCGCGTACATGACCAGATCCATGCCCTTCTGGCGCGTCAGGCGCGTGACCATCACCATGAGCGGACGGTCGTCGCGAACCTCGAGGCCCAGTTCCTCCTGCAGCTTGGCCTTGCACACGGCCTTGCCGGAACGGTCTTCGACCGTGTAGTTGGCGGCAATGCGCTTGTCGGTCGCCGGGTCAAAGCCCGCCACGTCAATGCCGTTGAGGATGCCCTGCAGCGCGTACGAACGCTCGCGCAGCACGCCGTCCAGGCCCTCGCCAAACTCGGGCGTCTGGATCTCGTTGGCATAGGTGGGGCTCACCGTAGTGATGGCGTCGGCATAGCGCAGCGCGCCCAGCATGTAGTTGATGCTGCAGGCGTCGCAACGCAGCTGCGAGGCAGCCGCCGGAATATGCGCCACACCAAGGATGTCCTCCATCACGGTGTCGCTAAACTGACCCTGGAACGCCACGTTGTGGATCGAGAAAACGGTCTTGACGCGGTCATACAGCGGCAGGCCCTGGTAGAATTCGCGCAAGAACACGGGCGCCAGTGCCGTCTGCCAGTCGTTGCAGTGCAGGATGTCGCACTCAAAGCCGGCCGACAGGTGCTGCAGGCTTTCGGTGATGGCCTTGGAGAAGAACGCGAAGCGCTCGCCGTCGTCAAAGAAGCCGTACGGATAGTCGCGCGCAAAGTAGCGCTCGTTGTCGATGAACATATAGGTGACGCCGTCGTGCTCGAGCTTCTCGAGCCCGCAGTACTCGTTGCGCCAGCCCAGGCTCACGTAAAAGTCGGAGAAGTGCTCCATCTGCGCCTTGTACTCGTCCTTGATGGTGGCGTACTTGGGCACCATCACGATGACCTCGGCGCCGGCGCGCACAAGCGCCGCAGGCAGCGAGCCCGCCACGTCGCCCAGGCCACCGGTCTTCACAAACGGTGCGCACTCGGCCGAGGCAAACACGATCTGCATCTTTTTGCTGGAATCAGCCATATTGTCTCCCATGTTGCAATTCGAGAATAGCCGCCTGGCGCTAACCGGGCGGCTATTCTACATGTTACGAGCGATGTTGCGGTGCCAACGTTAACGTACGATGGTGGTGTCGGAAGTTAACGGAGCCTTGCCCAGCACCAGGATGTTCTCGGGCGTGCCGCGAAGCTCGGTGTTGGTGGGAACCACGTTGTTCTTGTCCAGAATGGCATTCTCGACGCGGGCGCCGCTCTTGATGATGCAGCTCTGGTTGATGATCGAGTTGGTCACCGATGCGCCCTCCTCAACCACAACGCCGCGCGACAGGATCGAATTGCGCACGGTGCCCTTGATGATGCAGCCGGCCGAGATGATCGAGTTGCAGGCGTGGCTGCCGGTCGCATAGCGCGAAGGCGGCACGTCGTGAGCCTTGGTCAGGATCGGGCGCTCGGGATCAAAGAGCTGGTCGGCGACGGTCTGGTCGAGCAGGTCCATGCTGCGGCGATACAGTGACTTCTCGCTAAATACGCCCACGACCTCGCCCTTGTACTCGTAGCTGCACACGTCGATGTTGCCAAAGTCGCCCTGGAGTGCCTCGAGCAGGTCCAGATAGTCGGCGGCCTGGTAGTGGTCGATGATCTCGAGCAGCGTCTCGCGGTTGACGATGCAGCAGTCCATAGAGGCGTTGTCGCCGTACACGACGCCGGCGCTCACGCCCGTCAGGCGGCCGTTCTCGTTAATCTCGAGCTTGGTCTCGTCATCGACGTTGCGCGTGGCCTTGCAGTACACCACGGTCATCTGGGCACCGGAGTTCTCGTGCGCCTCGATGATGGTGTTGAGGTCCATGTTAAAGATGATGTTGGTGCCCATCATCACAACATAGGGCTTGTCCGAGCGCTGGAACAGCGTCTTGTTGGAGATGATGTCGCGCAGCAGGAATCGCATGCCGCCCTTGGTGGTGCCATACGCGTTGCCGGGCACCATGAACAGGCCGCCCTTCTTGCGGTCCAGGCCCCAGTCCTTGCCCGAGCCCACATGGTCGATCAGCGAGCGGTAGTTGCCCGGCATGACGACGCCGACGGTCTTAATGCCGGCATTCATCATGTTGGACAGCGGAAAGTCGATCAGGCGGTAGCGGCCCAAAAACGGAACGGACGCGATGGGGCGGTCCTTGAGCAGCACACTACCGTAAGTCGAAGAGTAGTTAGCGGTGATATAACCGATGGCCTTGCGATTGATCATCGGATCATTCCCCCTTCCCGATAACGACGTCATTTCCAACGACGGCCGTATCCTTGGTGGTATCGACAGAGCCGAGCTTCACGCCCTCTTCGACCGTGGAGTTCTCGCCCAAAATAGCGCGGCAGATGTGCGCGCCGCTCTTAACGTGCGCACCCGGCAGCAGCACGGAGTCCTCGACCACAGCGCGCTCCTCGATGATGACATCGGTCGAAAGGATCGAGTGGCGAGCGGTGCCATAGATCTTGCAGCCGTTGGAGACCAGGCAGTCGTCCAGGCGACCGTCCGGGCCAATGTAGTGCGGCGGACGCGTGGTGATGTTGGACATGATGGGGAAGTGCTTATCGAACAGATCGAACTCGGGGTTGTTGCCCAGCAGGTCCATCGAGGTCTCGTGGAAGCTGGCGATGGTGCCGACGTCCTTCCAAAAGCCGTGGAACTCGTAGCTGTACAGGCGCTTGTTCTCACCGAGCAGCTTGGGGATGATGTCCTTGCCAAAGTCGTGGCTCGAGCGCTGGTCCAGAGCATCCTCCTCGAGCGCCTTGATCAGCACGTCGGCCGAGAAGATGTAGATGCCCATGGAAGCGAGGTTCGAATCGGGCTTCTCGGGCTTCTCGGTGAACTTGGTGATGCGGCCGTCCTCGGGGTCGGTGGTTAGGATGCCAAAGCGGCTGGCTTCCTCCCACGGCACGGGCATGACGCTCACCGTGAGGTCGGCGTTGTTCTCAATGTGCGTCTTGAGCATCTTGCGGTAGTCCATGCGATACAGGTGATCGCCCGAAAGAATCAGGACGTACTTGGGGTCGTTTGCCTTGATGTAGTCGAGGTTCTGAGTGATGGCGTCGGCCGTACCCGCATACCAGGCACCGCCGGTCTGCGTCTCGTACGGCGGCAGGATCGACACGCCGCCGTCGCGGCTGTCCAGATCCCACGCCTCGCCGGAGCCCACGTAGGCATGCAGCAGGTAGGGACGATACTGCGTCAGAACGCCCACCGTGTCGATGCCCGAGTTGGAGCAGTTAGACAGCGAAAAGTCGATAATGCGGAACTTGCCACCAAAGCTAACCGCCGGCTTGGCGATCTTTTGGGTGAGTGCCCCCAATCGGCTGCCCTGTCCTCCTGCGAGGAGCATCGCGATGCATTCTTTCTTACTCATCGATTTCTCCTTCTGTCATCGATGTTCCTAAACCCATTAGCGACGGACGCGGCTCTCGGTCGCGCCCGTCGAATAATGCCGTGCGGCAAAGGGAGCTCGCGGCCTTTACGCGTGCCAGATCTCGTCGCGATACTCGCGAATGGTACGGTCGCTCGAGAACCAGCCGGAGGAGGCGGTGTTGAGCAGGGCTTTGCGGTTCCAAGTCTCCTGGTCGCCGTAGCTGCCGGTGAGCTTCTCCCATGCATCCACGTAGCTGCGGAAGTCGGCCATGACCAGGTCGGGGTCGTTGTTGTTCATGAGCTCGTTGTAGATGCTCTCGAAGTTGCCCGAAAGGCCGGCAAACGTGTTGTCCTTGAGCTCGTCCATCACGCGGCCCAGACGCTCGCGGTCGCCGTTGAGGGTATCCCACGCAAAGTAGCTGTTGGATGCCCAAAGCTGCTCGACCTCGGGAGCGGTCAGGCCAAAGATGGCCTCGTTCTCGCGGCCGGCCAGGTCGGCGATCTCGATGTTGGCGCCGTCGAGGGTGCCCAGCGTAATGGCGCCGTTCATCATGAGCTTCATGTTGGACGTGCCCGAGGCCTCCTTGCCGGCCGTGGAGATCTGCTCCGAGATCTCGGCGGCAGGGTAGATGAGCTGGGCGTTGCTCACGCGGAAGTTGGGGATAAAGCAGACCTTCATGACCTCGTTGACGCGCGGGTCGTTGTTGATAACATCGGCCACGGAGTTAATGAGGCGGATGGTCTCCTTGGCGAAGGTGTAGCTCGAGGCAGCCTTGCCGCTAAAGATGAAGGTCGTCGGCGTCACGTGGAAGTTGGGATCGGCGATGCGACGGTTGTAGATGTCCATCACCTTCATGATGTTCATGAGCTGGCGCTTGTAGGCATGGAAGCGCTTCACCTGAACATCGAAGACGGTGTTGGGGTCGATAACCAGTCCGGTCTCGGCCTTAACGTAGGCGGCCAGACGCTCCTTGTTGGCGCGCTTGGAGGCACCCACGGCCTTCAGGAACTCGGTGTCGTCCTTAAACTCTTTGAGCTTCTCCAGCTCAAAGGCGTCCTTAAGCCAGCCGTCGCCAATGGCCTCGGTGACGAGCTTGGCGTAGGTGGGGTTGGCCTCGGCAAAGAAGCGTCGGTGCGAGATGCCGTTGGTCTTGTTGTTGAATTTCTCGGGCGTGAGGGCGTAGAAGTCCTTAAGCACGATGTTCTTGATGATGTCGGAGTGGATCTTGGCCACGCCGTTGACGCTGTGGCTGCAGATCACGGACAGGTTGGCCATGCGAATCTCGCCGTCCCACAGAATGGCAGTCTGGCGCAGACGCTCCTGCCAACCCTCCTGCGTGGTGTCGAACGACTCGTGCCAACGACGGCTGATCTCGTCGATGATCTGGTACACGCGGGGGAGGAGCTTAGAGAACGTACCGATGGGCCACTTCTCCAGAGCCTCGGGCAGGATGGTGTGGTTGGTATAGCTCACGACCTGCGTCACGATGTTCCAGGCGTCATCCCACTCGAGCTTCTTCTCGTCGATGAGGATGCGCATGAGCTCGGGGCCGCACATGGCGGGGTGCGTGTCGTTGGTGTGGATGGCCACAAACTGCGGCAGCAGCTCCCAGTTCTCGCCGTGCTCCTTCTCAAAGGTATCGAGCAGGCTGTAGATACCGGCCGAAACAAACAGGTACTCCTGCTTCAGGCGCAGCAGACGGCCGTGCTCGCCGGCGTCGTTGGGGTAGAGGATGGCGCTGATGGCCTCGGCCTCGGCGCGCTCGGCGTCTGCCAGGGCGTAGTCGCCGCGGTTGAAAGCCTCCAGGTCAAAGTGCTCCTCGACCGGCTCGGCGGCCCAGACGCGCAGCTTGTTGACAGTCTCGCCGGCATAGCCCACGACGGGGATGTCATAAGGGACGGCCAGGATGTCCTGCGTGTCCACCGTGCGGTAGAACGTGCGGCCGTTCTCCTCAAAGCCCTCAACATGGCCACCAAACTTAATAGTCACGGCCTTGTCCTGACGACGGACCTCCCAGGGATAGCCGTGGGTGAGCCACTCGTCGGTAGCCTCGACCTGGCTGCCGTTGACGATCTCCTGCTTAAACAGGCCGTAGCGGTAGCGCATGCCGTTGCCGTAGCCGGCAATGCCCTCGGCTGCCATGGAATCCAGGAAGCATGCGGCCAGACGACCCAGGCCACCGTTGCCCAGTGCCGGGTCGGGCTCCTGGTTCTCGATGACGGACAGGTCAAAGCCCATGTCGTCGAGCGCCTCGGCGACCATGTCACGCACGCCAAAGTTGAGCAGGTAGTTGTCGAGCAGGCGGCCGATCAAAAACTCGATCGAGAAGTAGTACACGCGCTTCTTGCCCTCGGACGCCGCACGGGCGTCGCTCTTGGTGGCAACGGTGCGCGCCTTCTCGGCCACGAGCTTGGCCAGGGCGTTAAAGCGGTCAAGGTCGCTGGCGGCCTCGACGCTCTTTCCGCTAATGCTCATGACGGCATCGCGATAGAGCTCGGTAAACTCCTGCTTGTTGTCGAAGATCTTATTCATACGTTCCTTTCCCCCGGGGATGTTTCTCCCGGAACGGTTATGACTTGTATCCTACGCCCCCGCGGGGCGGGTAATTACAGTGGTAACGCCTTTGTTACGCTTTCTTGGCATGAGCCTTAACAGCAGCTGCCTTGGCCTTGGGAGCAGTCTTTTTGGTGGCTGCCTTCTTGGCCGTGGCGGACTTGGCCGATGCCTTGGCAGCAGACTTGGCAGCCTTCGCCTTGGCAGGAGCCTTCTTAGCAGCCGCAGGCTTGGGCTTCACCGAAGACGTCCGCTTGCGCGTCGCCTTTTTGGGCTCCTTAACCACGGGCGGCTTATAGCTACTGGGGCCGCGGCGCTTAAGCACCACACCTGCCAGGCCGGGCACCTTAATCTCGATGGAGTCCATCTGCCCGTTCCAGGGATAGGGCTCGCTCGAGCAGGTGTAGGGCTCCTCGCCGGCATAGCCGCTGCCGCCAAACTCGGGACGGTCGGAATCAAAGATGACCTCCCAGTCACCCTCGCGCGGTACGCCCACGCGGAAGCTCTCGTAGCTCGCCGGATCAAAGTTGATCAGGATCACCAGATCGTCATCGACGTCCTCGCCCTGGCGCACAAAGCTCACGATGGACTGCTTGGAGTTGTCCGCGTCAATCCAGGCAAAGCCGTCGTCGGTGTAGCCGCGCTCGTACAGGGCGGGCTCGGCGGTGTACAGGTGGTTGAGCGCCTTAATGAACGCCTGATGATGGCGGTGGGTCTCGTACTCCTCGGTCAGAAACCACTGGATGGACTCGTAGTAGCGCCATTCAATAAACTGGCCGATCTCGTTGCCCATAAAGTTGAGCTTCGCACCGGGGTGCGTCATTTGGTAGAAAGCCAGCGTGCGCAGGCCGGCAAACTGGCGCCACCAGTCGCCCGGCATGCGGCCGATCAGCGAGCACTTACCGTGCACGACCTCGTCGTGGCTCAGCGGGCAAATAAAGTTCTCGGTAAAGGCGTACATGATGGAGAACGTGAGCAGCCCGTGGTTGCCGGGGCGCCACGGAAAATCGGTCTGCATGTAGTGCAGGGTGTCGTTCATCCAGCCCATGTCCCACTTGTAGTGGAAGCCCAGGCCGCCGTCCTGCGGCGGGTAGGTCACGAGCGGCCACGCGGTGGACTCCTCGGCCATCATCATCACGTCGGGGTAGTGCGCCTCCACAGCGCAGTTGACCTGGCGGATAAATGCGCTGGCGTCCAGGTCCTCCTCGGTACCGTACTTGTTGAACTTCTTTTGTCCGGGATCGTCGATGCCAAAGTTGAGGTACAGCATGCTGGATACGCCGTCCATGCGAATGCCGTCAACGTGGAAGTTCTCGAGCCAGTACAGTACGTTGGAGACCAGGAAGGAGCGGACCTCGCCACGGGCAAAATCGAACTTGTGCGTGCCCCAGTTGGGGTGAATCTCGTGCTCAAACAGCATGTGGCCGTTAAAGGTGGCAAGGCCGTGGGAGTCGGCGCAAAAACCGCCGGGCACCCAGTCCATGATCACGCCAATGCCTGCCTCGTGGCATGCATCGATAAAGTGCATGAGCTGCTGCGGGTTGCCGTAGCGCGACGTGGCGGCAAAGTAGCCGGTCGTCTGGTAGCCCCAGGAGCCATCGAAGGGATGCTCCATGAGCGGCATGACCTCGATATGCGTGTAGCCCATGTCGCGCACGTAGTCCACGAGCTCCACCGACAGGTCGTCGTAGGTGTAGAACTCGCCGCGCTGCGCGGGGAAGGGATCCATGGGACCGGGGTAGTTGCCGTACTCGTCGGGCTCGCCCTGCGGCGCGTCGCCGTGGCGCTTCCACGAGCCAATATGCACCTCGTAGATGTTAAGCGGTTGCGACATGTGGTTGTGGCCGGCGCGGCGCTTGAGCCACGCGGCGTCGTTCCACTTATAGCCATCGAGGGTCCACAGCACGCTGGCGGTACCCGGTGGGCACTCGGCCTTAAAGGCATACGGATCGGCCTTGTAGAGCTTCTCGCCCTCGTTAGTCTCGATGAGGTATTTATAGAGCTGGCCCTGCTCGGCACCAGGAATAAAGCCTTCCCAAATAGCGCTCGTATGCACGGGCACCAGAGGGTTGGCTTCCTCATCCCAGTCGTTAAATTCGCCAATGACATGCACGCTCTTTACATCAGGCGCCCAAACGCAAAAGCGCCAGCCACGCGTACGGTTCTGCGTGTCGGGGTGCGCGCCCATCTTTTCCCAGCTGCGCTCCCACGTGCCGATGCCAAATAGATAGACATCGTCCTTGGTGAGCTCCGGTGCGTGCGGGGCGGCTTTACGGGTTGCGGGCTTTTTAGCCGTTGGCTTTAGCTTTGTATCGCTCACGTTTGATCCCATCATGACGCGGCAGCGTGTTGCCTTGGTGACTAGATGCGAAAGGTCCAAGGCTGCACGAATCGAAGGGACGGCGATAGTTCTATGATTCGTTCCACCTCGCGTGCTCGGTGGAACTTTCGGCAGAAACTACGATAACACCTGTACGTTACTTTTATGAAGGAAAGTGGTTTTAGGGCGGCGTTTAATCGGTAAGCGCCATGTTTAGACCACTGGCAGAATTGCCGTGGTAAAACTCTTGACAGTTTTACCAATTACGGTTTCAAAATTGTTAGTCTGACGTTTGGTAAAACGTTTTTAGCAGGATGTTTACCATTTGACATCGAAAGGTTCGTTTATGTCCCAGACCGCCGCCCCCAACGTTGCTTTTATTTTCGATTGCGACGGCACACTGGTTAATAGCACCCCCGTTTGGACCTATGCTCAGCCCGAGTTATTGCACCGCCACGGAGTTGACGTGACGGTCGACGATTTTGCCCAGTTTGAGCATTTGTCGCTCGAGGACGAGTGCCAGG
>CABUQI010000014.1 GCA_902493545.1 uncultured Collinsella sp.
CGCGTCGAGGGCTCGTTGAACATGTTGACGATGGTCTTGCCCTTGAGCGTGGGGACCTTCTTGATCGCACGCTCGTTGACCTCGGAGAACGCCTTGGCGGTCTCGAGGATGAGCTTGATGTCCTCTTCGGAGTACTCGGTAATGTCGATCAGGTGCTTATGGTTGAACGCCACGGTACTACTCACCTCCCAGCGGCGCAGAACCCACGTGGGAGCCCGGCGCGACGTCGTTAATCTCGACGGCGGTGTGGCCGTCGACTTCCTTCATATATAGGTGAACGTTCTCCTCATGCGACGAGGGAACGTTCTTGCCGACAAAGTCCGGCGAGATGGGGAGCTCGCGGTGGCCGCGGTCAACGAGGACTGCCAGCTCGATGCGACTCGGACGGCCCAGGTCCATGACGGCGTCGAGAGCGGCGCGGATGGTACGGCCCGTATACAGGATGTCGTCCACCAGCACGACGCGCTTGCCGTCGACGCTGAAGGGAATGTTGGTGGCGTGGATCGCGGGAGCGAAATTGGTCGCATAGTCATCGCGGTAGAAGCTGATGTCCAGGCTGCCGAGCGGAACTTCGACGCCCTCGATCTCCTTGATCTCCTCGGCGAGCTTCTTTGCCAGAAGGTCGCCGCGCGTGACGATGCCGACCAGAGCGAGGTCTTCACAGCCCTCGTTGCGCTCGAGAATCTCGTGCGCGATGCGGGTCATCGCTCGATTGACGGCGGTCTCGTCCATGATGACCGCCTTGGGGGAAGTCGTGCCCATCGATCTCCTTCCTCACATGTCTTGACTGCTGACACAGTCAAAAAAATAGATGCCCGACCGCTTAAAGCGGACCAGACACCCACAGGAAGGGCTGCTCTTGGGCAGCTATGTAATTCCATGTGGGTATCTCGTACCCCTTTAATGGTCATGGGATAGTGTAGCCAACCTCGAGCTTAATTGCGAGCATAAATACAGAGCAATCCGTAAACGGAGCCCAAAGCTCAATAAACCTATATATTTGTGGGACGAGCTTGAAAACGCACGCACGAGCTGGCATAATCCCCTCTGCTGCACGCAAATCGGATCTACGTCCAGGGCCGTGGCGTGAGCACTATCGCCAAAAGAGGAATATCTCTGTGTAGATTGCGCACAGGGAGCGACTTCTGTGCTATAGTTCAGGCTTGTTTGTTAACGCGACATGTTCGTTTGTCGCCCAAGGAGGGTCAGTTATGTCCAAAGTTTGCGAAGTTTGCGGTAAGCACCCCGTTGCCGGTCGCTCCATCAGCCACTCTCACCGCGTCACCAACCGTAAGTTCCGCCCCAACATCCAGCGCGTTTACGTCGTCGTCGATGGTCACCGTCGCAAGATGAACGTTTGCTCCACCTGCCTCAAGTCCGGCAAGGTTGCGCGCTCCTAAATAAGGTCTTACCAACAAGTACCTCGGACTCTCCGGGTCAAAGACCTCGCGTTCATATAGAACTTACCAAAGGCGCCCTCCCCTACGGAGGGCGCCTTTTTGCACTCATTGGGGACAGACTTATATGAGGGTTTGCAGATGTCAAAGGGATCATAGCCCAGCTGGTATGCCTTGTAACTAACGGTACGCCTCGAGCGAGTCGGACGCACCTTACACGGGATTGAAATGGATGTAATCGAGTAGCTGCACCGCCTGTGTGTCCGACTCAACCGCGACCCGCGAATAGCGATCATCAAACAGATGTCCCGTTTTCCCATTGAAATACTCATGAGAGTCTGTACCCAATGAGCGGGGCGATGCAGCAGGCAGATAGTTTTAGTTAAAACGCTTCAGTTTATTGAAGCGTTTTAGTGTGCCTTTTACAGGAATCTTACCGTTCGCCGAATAATTTCTTGCTATCATGCAAGGCGTAGGGTAAATCTCCGATCGCAAGGAGACACAAATGGTGAAAAAGTCACCGGAAAACACTACTCCCGCAATTGTGGACAACGTAGAGGCGCTTGAGGCTAAGCTCGCTCAGATGCGAGAGGCCCAGGCGCTTTTTGCTACGTACACGCAGGAGCAGGTCGACAAGATCTTCTATGAGGCCGCCATGGCCGCCAACAAGGCTCGTATCCCGTTGGCGAAGATGGCCATCGAGGAGACCGGCCGCGGCGTTCTTGAGGACAAGGTCATCAAGAACCACTACGCCGCAGAGTACATCTACAACGCTTACAAGAACACCAAGACCTGTGGTGTCCTGGAGCGCGACGAGGCTTACGGCATCACCAAGATCGCCGAGCCCATCGGCATCGTGGGCGCCGTCATCCCGACGACCAACCCCACCTCCACCGCGATCTTCAAGACGCTGATCTGCCTGAAGACCCGCAACGCCATCATCATCTCCCCGCACCCGGCTGCCGCCAAGTGCACCATCGCCGCCGCCAAGCTCGTGCTTGACGCCGCCGTCAAGGCCGGCGCCCCCGAGGGCATCATCGGCTGGGTCGATGTCCCCTCCATCGAGCTGACTAACATGGTCATGCGCGACGTCGACATCATCCTCGCCACCGGTGGCCCGGGCATGGTCAAGGCCGCTTACTCCTCGGGCAAGCCCGCCCTGGGCGTTGGCGCCGGTAACACCCCGGTCGTCATCGACGACACCGCCGACGTGCTGCTCGCCGTCAACTCCATCATCCACTCCAAGACCTTCGACAACGGCATGATCTGCGCTTCCGAGCAGTCCGTGACCGTAATCGACAGCATCTATGACCAGGTTAAGGCCGAGTTCCAGAAGCGCGGCTGCTACTTCGTCAAGCAGGGTGCCGAGATGGAGGCCCTGCGTGCCGCCATGTTCAAGAACGGCGCTCTCGATCACCGCATCCCCGGCATGGCCGCTGCCAAGATCGCCGAGCTCGCCGGCATCGAGGTTCCCGCCAAGACCAAGATCCTGATCGCCGAGGTCACCTCCACCGACCCCGCCAAGGAGGAGTTCTCCCACGAGAAGCTCTCCCCGGTCCTGGCCATGTACCACGCCAAGGACTTCCAGGAGGCCGTCGACAAGGCCGAGCACCTGGTGCTCGCCGGTGGCCCGGGCCACACCGCCTCTCTGTACGTGCACCCCGCCCAGGCCGAGAAGATCAGCCTGTTCGAGCACGTCATGAAGGCCTGCCGTATCGTCATCAACACCCCGTCCTCGCACGGCGGCATCGGTGACCTGTACAACTTTGGCATGAAGCCGTCTCTGACCCTGGGCTGCGGCTCCTGGGGCGGCAACTCCGTCTCCGAGAACGTTGGGGTGAAGCACTTGATCAACGTTAAGACTGTGGCCGAGCGCCGTGAGAACATGCTGTGGTTCCGCGCTCCCGAGAAGGTCTACTTCAAGAAGGGTTCCACGCCCGTCGCCCTCGACGAGCTGGGCAACGTCATGGGCAAGAAGCGCGCCTTCATCGTCACCGACCAGTTCCTCTTCAAGAATGGCAACACCCGCGCCATCGAGGCCAAGCTCGACGAGATGGGCATCGCCCACGACTGCTTCTACGACGTCGAGCCCGATCCGTCGCTGCAGTGCGCACGTCGCGGCGCCAAGCAGATGGCTCTCTTTGAGCCGGACGTCATCATCGCCGTCGGCGGTGGCTCCGCTATGGACGCCGGCAAGATCATGTGGATGATGTACGAGCACCCCGAGTGCAAGTTTGAGGACATGGCCATGGACTTCATGGACATCCGCAAGCGTATCTTCACCTTCCCCGAGATGGGCAAGAAGGCCTACTTCGTCGCCGTCCCGACCTCTTCGGGTACCGGCTCCGAGTGCACGCCGTTCGCCATCATCACCGACAAGGAGACCGGCATCAAGTGGCCGCTCGCCGACTACGCGCTGCTCCCCAACATGGCTATCGTCGACGCCGACAACTGCATGACCGCCCCGCGCGGCCTGACCGCTGCCTCCGGCATCGACGTCATGACCCACGCCATCGAGTCCTACGTCTCCATCATGGCTTCCGACTACACCAAGGGCCTCTCCGAGCGCGCTGCCAAGCTCGTCTTTGAGAACCTGCCCTCCAGCTTCACGAACGGCGCCAAGGACCCGCACGCCCGCGAGGAGATGCACAACGCCTCCTGCATGGCCGGTATGGCCTTCGCCAACGCCTTCCTGGGCCTCAACCACTCCATGGCCCACAAGCTCGGCGCTTTCCATCACCTGCCCCACGGCATCGCTAACGCCGTCATCCTGACCCGCGTCATGCGCTACAACGCCGCCGAGGCTCCCGTCAAGATGGGTACCTTCTCCCAGTATCCTTACCCCAACGCGCTGCACAACTACGCCGAGATGGCCAAGTACTGCGGCATCGAGGGCAAGGACGACAAGGAGGTCTTCGAGAACTTCATCACGAAGCTCGAGGAGCTCAAGGACTTCATCGGCGTCAAGAAGACCATCGCCGACTACGGTGTTGACGAGCAGTACTTCCTCGACACCCTCGACGAGATGACCGAGCAGGCATTCAACGACCAGTGCACCGGCGCCAACCCGCGCTACCCGCTCATGAGCGAGATCAAGGAGCTCTACCTGGACGCCTACTACGGCCGCGAGCCCCAGGATTACGCCGTCTGCTAGTTTTAGCACGGTTTTTAACGGCGGGGGTGCACGGGTGTTTCACACACCCCCGCCGTCGCTTCTATCGCATCGTTGAAAGGATGCAACCATGCTGCTACCCGATTCCAAGACCGAGCTCGTCCGCCGTGGCAACAAGGTCGTTTACGACCTGGGCGACAAGATTGTCAAGGTCTTTAACGAGACCAAGCCTGTCTCCGACGTGTTCAACGAGGCTTTGAATCTTGCCCGCATCAATGAGTGCGGCATCCGCAGCCCCAAGGCTCTCGAGGTTTCCCAGCTCGAGAACGCCAACGGCTGGGCGCTCGTGACCGAGAAGGTTCCGGGCACCACCCTTGCCGAGAAGATGACTGCCGAGCCCCAGCGCTTTGGTGAGTACCTCGAGATGTTCGTCGACCTCCAGATCGAGATCCACGGCTACACCTCCCCGCTGCTCAACCGTCAGCGCGACAAGTACGCCCGCATGATCGACAGCCTTGATCAGCTCAATGCCACCACGCGCTACAACCTTCAGGAGCGTCTGGACGGCATGACCAAGGAGTTCAAGGTCTGCCACGGCGACTTCAACCCCTCCAACGTCATCGTCGGCGACGACGGCCAGCTCTATGTGTGCGACTGGGCACACGCCACCCAGGGCTCCCCTGCTGCCGACGTTGCCACCACCTACCTGCTCTTTGCCCTCAACAGCAAGGATCAGGCTGAGGCCTACCTGGAGCTCTACTGCGACCGCGCCGACATGCCCATGCAGGTCGTGCGTCAGTGGACGAGCATCGTCGCCGCTTCCGAGCTCGCTCGTAAGCGCAACGTGAACGATGAGTTCCTGAAGAACTGGATCGACGTCGTCGATTATCAGTAATATCTGTGCGATTTATTTCGCATCGGAGGCACAAGAAAACCCCGCAGCTCATATGGGCTGTGGGGTTTCCTTTTAGATATCGAGGATGCCGCAAGATAAAAGGACGGCCCCGCATCTCCCCGATCTGGAGAAATGCTGGGCCGTCCCGTATATCGAACTACAAGCGAAATCGTCGATTAACGGCGGGCCGCCTTAACAAGCTCGGCAACCTTGGCGACGATCTCGTCGATCGCCACATCCTCGCGCTCGCCCGTGGCACGGTCCTTGAGCTCAACGGTGCCATTCTTAAGGCCGCGCTTGCCCAGAACCACCTGATACGGGAAGCCCATAAGGTCGTTATCAGCAAACTTAAAGCCGGGACGCTCATCGCGATCGTCGACGACGACCTCGATATCCTCGGCGCACAGACCGTCGACGATCTGCTCACAGACGGTCGCGCACTCCTCCTTCTTGGGATCGAGCGGAATCACCGCGACCTCGTAAGGAGCGACAGAGACCGGCCAGACAATGCCGTGCTCATCATTGTGCTGCTCTACAACGGCAGCGAGCGAGCGGGACACGCCCACGCCGTAGCAACCCATGATGAGCGGCTTCTCCTTGCCGTCCTCATCCATAAAGGTAGCACCCATGGCCTCGGAATACTTGGTGCCCAGCTGGAAGACCTGAGAGACCTCGATACCGCGAGCAGCAGAGAGCGGCTTGCCGCAGTGCGGGCAAGGATCGCCGGCCACGACAGTGACCAGGTCGGCCCACTCGTCGACGGTAAAATCGCGCTCGGGGCAGGCACCGGTAAAGTGATAATCGACCTCGTTGGCACCGCAGGCCCACTGCTTGGACTCGCGCAGGCTCTCGTCGCACACCAGGCGGATGCCCTCGGGCAGGTTAACCGGTCCGATAAAGCCCTTATGCAGACCATAAGTCTGGAGCTCCTCGTCGGTCATCATGCGATAGCCCTTGCCAAAGACGTGCTCGGCCTTGCAATCGTTGAGCTCGTGATCGCCCGGAACAATGGCCACGACAGGCTTGCCCTCGGCGTCGATGAGTGCCAGCGACTTGCGCGTGCCGTTCTCGGGGAACCCAAAGAACTTAGCAACAGCCTCAATGGTGCCCATGCCCGGAGTCTCAACCTTGGTGAGCGTACCGTCACCAGGACCCTCGGTCACGACGACCTTGGTGCTTGCAGCCTCGTCATCGGCAGCGAAGCCGCAATCGTCGCAGTAGACGAGCGAAGCCTCGCCGGCGTCAGCCAAAGCCATGTACTCGACGGAGGTATCGCCACCGATCTCACCGGAGTCGGCAACAACGGGCAGGGCCTTGATATAGCAGCGCTCGCAGATGTTAGCGTAGGCCTGCTTCATCTTGTCGTACTCCTCCTGCAGGCTCTCCTGCGTGGCGGAGAAGCTGTAGGCGTCCTTCATGATGAACTCGCGACCGCGCATCAGGCCAAAGCGGGGGCGGAACTCGTCGCGGAACTTATCCTGGATGTGGTAGAGGTTAACGGGCAGCTGCTTATAGGAGCGCAGCTCATTGCGCACCAGGGCCGTGACGGTCTCCTCGTGCGTGGGGCCCAAGACGAACTCGCGACCATGACGGTCGTCAAAGCGCACAAGCTCCTTGCCATAGGCATCGATGCGGCCGGACTCACGCCACAGCTCGGCGTCGACCATGATAGGCATCATAAGCTCCTGGGCGCCGGCAGCGTCCATCTCGTCGCGCACGATGTTCTCGATCTTGCGAATCGAGCGCCATGCGAGCGGCAGGTAGGAATACAGACCGGCGGCCTCCTTGCGGATCATGCCGGCACGGAGCAGCAGGCGGTGGCTGGCGAGCTCAGCGTCCGCCGGATCCTCTTTAAGCGTCGGCGCATAGAGCTTAGACATATACATTGCTCGGGTCATTTATCTCTCCTCAATAAGCTTGTCGACCTCTGCCATAAGCGAGTCGACAATTTGGTCCTCAGCTACTTTACCAATGATCTGGCCATGCGAAAAGAGCAGGCCCTGACCTCGTCCACAGGCCACGCCTAGGTCGGCGTCGGAAGCCTCACCGGGGCCATTAACGGCACATCCCATGACGGCAATCGAAAGCGGCGCGGTATAGTTCTTAAGCCGCTCGGTTACTTCCTCGGCGATGGGAATCAGGTTAACCTGGCAGCGGGCGCACGTGGGGCACGAGACAATCTCGGGACCACGGCGACGCAGGCCTAGCGACTGCAAAATTCCCCAGGCGACCGGCGGCTCCTCAACCGGATCGGCCGTGAGCGACACACGCATGGTGTCGCCAATGCCTTCGGAAAGCAAGATACCCAAGCCTACAGAGCTCTTGATGGTGCCCTGGAGCTTGGTCCCCGCCTCCGTCACGCCCAGGTGAAGCGGAACGTGGGGAATCTCACGCGACAGGGCTCGATAGGTATCGAGCGTCGTTTGCACGCTATGGGCCTTGGCCGAAAGCACAATGTTCTTAAAGCCGCGGTCCTCAAAGTGCTTGACGAAACGCTCGCTCGACATCACGAGCTTTTCGGGCTGCGTGAGGTCGTCGCGCTCAGCGATATCCTGCTCAAGCGAACCGGCATTGACGCCGATACGAATCGCACAGCCCGCGGGACCCGCGGCATCGATCACCGCGTCAACCTTGGCCCAATCGCCGATATTGCCGGGATTGATGCGCAGCTTGGAGGCGCCGGCCTTGACAGCGCCAATGGCGAGCTTATGGTTAAAGTGAATATCAGCGACAATCGGCACCGGAGACTCGGCACAAATCGTGCGAAAGCCCTCGAGCGCAGCCTCGGTAGGTACGCTCACGCGCACGATATCGCAGCCAGCCTGCGCCAACGCGCACACTTGCGCAAGCGTTGCCTGGGCATCAGCGGTATCGGTGCAGGTCATGGATTGGACCACCACCGGCGCGCCGCCACCGATCTGCACACCGCCCACATGCACGGGGCGCGTCAACTCGCGCGGCAAAGGATGGGTTAAAGACAATCCAAACACTCCCCTACAAAATAAATCGAAGGACGTCGGAACGAAGCATATAGACAAATAGCAGTGCAAAGAGCGCGATGCCAACATAGCTCACAATCGTCTGCACCTTGAGTGGCAGCTCGCGACCAGCAATCTTTTGAATGATCTCGATGACCAGCTTGCCGCCATCGAGTGGTGGGATGGGCAGCAGGTTCATAAAGCCAAGCGAGAACGAAATGAGGGCGGCAAACGAAAGGAACGTGGCAGGGCCGGCAGCAGCAGCCTGTGAGGACATAACGCTAATGCCCACGATCGAAGAAGACTGATCGAGAATCTCCATCGTATGCTGCGGCTGGAGCAGGCGCATCACGCCCTCCGCTGTCTGCACGACATAGGAGAACGAAAGGCGAGCCGACGTGATGGGGTCTAAACGGACCACCTGCGTAGAGGCATACACACCTAGGCGCTCGTCCTCTTTGAGCGCAACCGAGGTCGAATGCTGCTTGCCGTCGCGCTCATACTCAATGGCGATATCGTCCTTACCGGCGGCCTTGCCGATGGCATCGTAAACGTCCATCCAGGTAGAGCACGATACTCCGTCAACCGAAAGGATCGCGTCGCCGCCCTCGATACCCGCCTTGGCGGCAATAGACCCCTCGTCAACCTGACCGATCACGTTGGTATCCATCGGCACGATGACACCCACAATGGAATAGATACTCATAAGGAGCAAAAAGCCCGTCAAGATATTGACAATAATACCCGCGAGCAGCATAAAGGCGCGCTTGAGAAAGCCCTGGCCAAGATAGGTGTGCGAACGTTCTTGCGCAAGGAACTCGGCCTCGCCGCACGGCAGCTCCCACACATCGCCCTCGGCAGTTGAATGTTCGCGATCGAACCGGCGGCCGTCAAAGGTGGTGTAGCCCGCCGCGTCTCGCGGCAGCGTCTGATACTTGGTGGGATAGTAGCTCGGCGAGGGCTTCTCCCCTTCCTCATACCAAGGCGCGATAGAGCCCCAACCCAAGAGCAAGGCGCATGCCTCGAGCACATCCTCCTCGGAAAGCTCGAGCTCGACAGCAAGGTCGGCCACGGTCACGCGACCATGACGGTAGATAGCCGCGAGCACGCGATCGGCGCAGGAGACATCGGTCGGATCCATACCGCAGATGGCAGCGTAGCCACCCAGCAGCAGCGGGGTCACGCCAAACTTGGTTCCAATGCGACGCGACGTGTAATGGATGTCAAAGCGGCACGGCAGGCCCAAAAAGAACTCGGTCACACGGACGCCGCAGGCACGCGCCGCCAAAAAGTGGCCGCCCTCGTGCAAAAACACGAGGACGGAAAGCATCAGCAGGCCCCAAAAGACCGATGAGAGAACGCTCAGAACAGTATCCATAAAACGAAAAAGCAATCCTTATGGGTTAGGAACGGGTTGCGGCGAGTACCTGCGCAGCCTTTTCACGCGCCCACGCATCGATGTCGCGAAGCTGCTCAAACGAATCGACCGCCTGCATATCGTGGGCATCCATGCAGGATTCCACAATGCAATCGATATCGGTAAAGCTGCAGCCATCGTGCAGGAAGGCATCGACGGCGACCTCGTTGGCGGCATTGAGCACGCACGGCATGGTGCCACCCGTCTTGCCGGCACGTTCGGCCAGTGCCAGACAGCGGAAGGTATCCATGTCGGCAGCATCAAACGTGAGCTGCCCCAGCTCGCGGAAATCGATACGAGGCGCCGGGGTATCCCAACGCTCGGGATACGAGAACGCGAACTGGATGGGAATACGCATGTCGGAAGCACCGAGATGCGCCATCACGGAGCCGTCGGCAAACTCGACCATAGAGTGAATCTTGGACTGACGCTGCACGACCACGTTAATGAAATCGAGGTCGGAGTTAAACAGATGCATGGCCTCAATGCGCTCTAGGCCCTTGTTCATGAGGGTGGCGGAGTCGATGGTGATCTTGGCACCCATGGCCCACGTGGGATGTGCGAGGGCATCGGCACGCGTCACGCGATTGAGCTCGTCGCGCGTACGGCCAAAGAACGGACCGCCCGAGCAGGTAAGCCAAATACAATGAGCCTCGCGCGGGTCCTCCCCCAGATAGCACTGGTAGATGGCGGAGTGCTCAGAGTCGACTGGAATAAGCTGGCCCGGTTGTGCCAACGGCATAAGCAAGTCGCCGCCGACGACGAGGGACTCCTTGTTGGCAAGGGCAAGGCGCTTATTCGAGGTCAAGGCCGCATGGCTCGCCTCGAGACCGGCGGCACCCACAATAGCAACGAGCACGCAGTCGACATCGTCGCGACGCGCGAGCTCGCAAACCGCCTGCGCGCCAACGCCGAGCTTCGTTCCCTCGGGCAACTCCTGCAGCACGGCGTCATCGCCATGAGCGACATCGGCCACGGCAACCGCCGGAACCGAGAACTCGCGGGCAGCGGCAACGAGCTCGGAGGTACTGGAGTTAACGGACAGCGCCGTCACCTGCAGGCGATCGGCATGCTGGCGGCACACATCGAGCGCCTGGGTGCCGATAGAGCCCGTACAACCCAGTATGGCAACACGGAGACGTCCATCGGGACCATACGACGTCTGGAATGACATTACAGCACGCCTCCGATCATCAGCATCAGCTGCGCGGTAATGCAGCCAAAGATAAGCGAGTCACTGCGGTCGAGCATGCCGCCATGGCCCGGGATAAGGTTGCCGGAATCCTTGACGCCCACACCGCGCTTGATGCGCGACTCGATGAGGTCGCCGATAACGCCTAGGACGGACACGACCACGCCGCACAGCAGCGCATAGGGCAGGCTGAGCTTGTAGAAATGCGTCGCCCACAGGATGAGCCAAATCAAAACCGAGCCCAGGATGCCGCCGACAAACCCCTCCCAGCTCTTTTTGGGAGAGATCTTGGGAACCATCTTGTGCTTGCCGATACGGCTGCCCACAATGTAGGCAAACGAATCGGAGACCCAAAGGGACGCGCAAACGCCCACTGAAAGCAGGGCGCCGGCAAAACCGGGCACGGCATCGCGCAGCAGCACGATAGCCGACAGCATAAAGCCAGTGTAGATGGGACCCATGAGCGTCACAGCCACATCAGAGATGCGGGTACGCGGCGACCAGACATACCAAATGCCCACAGCGAGCATCAGGGCAAAAAGCAGGGCATTCAGCAACATCGAATCGCCCAACGCCGACAGCGGAAAGAGTACGGCGGCAGCGATACCCATGCGCTCGTTAGCCATCTTGCCATCGAGCCTCGTCATACGAAAAAACTCAAAGCAGCACAGACCGCTCATGACAGAAACAAAGATGGCAGTGGGCACGATACCCAAAACCAGGCACAGGATAAAGACAACGGCGTAGACGATACCAGCGGCGGCACGGGTAATAAAGCCCGCCAGCCACGAACCGGTGCCGTTCTTCGCTGCAGGCGCTCCCGCAGTGGCAGCTTTACGCGCAGGCGTCTTGGGAGAAGATGCCTTGGGACGATCGGACACGATTAAGCCTCCTCGGTCTTGCTCAGTCCACCAAACCTACGGTCACGGCCCTGATAGGCCAAAATGGCGTCGACAAGGCCCCAACGATCAAAGTCGGGCCAATAGGTATCGGTGACGTAGAACTCGGAATAAGCCACCTGCCACAGCAGATAGTTCGAAAGGCGCAGCTCACCAGAGGTGCGAATCACAAGCTCAGGATCGGGAAGACCGGCGGTATAAAGGTGAGAAGCCACCATGTCGTCATCAATTGCGGCAGGATCAATCTTACCGGCGGCAACGTCGAGCGCGATCTGACGGACTGCACGGGTAATCTCGGCACGCGCGCCGTAGTTGACGGCAAGCGCCAGCGTCATACCGGTGTGATCGGCGCACTCGGCAAGACCGCGTTCAAAAACGTCGCGGGTCTTCTTGGGCAGCGCGGAAATATCACCCAAAAAGACAACGCGCACGTTTTCGCGCTTCAGAAGCGGCAACTCGTCGATGAACGTCTTGGCAAACAGGTGCATCAAGACGTTGACCTCATGCTGCGGGCGGTTCCAGTTTTCGGTAGAAAACGCATAGGCCGAAAGCACGTCGACGCCCAGGCGCACGCAGGCGGTAATGATCTCGCGCAGCGAGACGATACCCGCCTTGTGGCCCTCAGTGCGTGCAAGACCGCGCGACGTGGCCCAACGACCGTTGCCGTCCATGATGCACGAGATATGGTGCGGAATGTTATTGAGGTCAAGGTCGGAAAAACCGACGCCCGCAGGGGCGTCGGCAAAGTACTCGACCAGTTTATGCTCGTCGTATTGCACCTTAGATCTCCATGACCTCGGCTTCTTTTTCCTTCAGAAGCTCCTCGACCTTGGCGACATACTCATCGGTGTGCTTCTGGACCTTAGCCTGCTCGCGACGGACATCGTCCTCGGTGAGCTCCTCATCGCGCTCGAGCTTGTTGTTGAAGTCGCGACGGATGTTACGGATAGACACCTTGGCCTGCTCGGCGTACTCGCGGCACTCCTTGACGAGCTCGCGACGGCGCTCCTCGGTGGGAGCCGGGAACGGCAGACGAACGACGGTGCCATCGGAGTTGGGGGTAATACCCAGATCGGAAGCGCCGATGGCCTTGACGATAGCGTTGATGAGTGCCTTGTCCCACGGCTCGATGAGCAGCATGTGGGCCTCGGGGGTCTTGACGGCGGCAACCTGCGTGACCGGCGTGGGAACACCGTAATAATCGACGGTGATGTCGGACAGAATGTTGGCATTGGCGCGGCCGGTACGGACCTTGGAGAAGTTATGCTTGAGGGACTCGAGCGACTTGTCCATGTGGGCGGTGATGTTCTCTGCCATGCTTAATCCTCCTGATAGACGAGCGTGCCGACGGGCTCACCCGAAAGCGCGCGCTTGACGGTGTCCTCGTCATCGATGTTGAGGACCAAAATCGGCATACGGTTGTCCTGGCACAGTGCCGTAGCCGTGGAATCCATAACCTGCAGACCGCGGACGAGAACCTCGTGATAGGTAATCTTGTCAAAACGGACGGCATCAGCGCACTTGACGGGATCCTTATCGTAGATGCCGTCAACCTTGGTGGCTTTAATCAGAATTTCGGCGCCGATCTCGCACGCACGAAGAGCCGCGGCGGTGTCGGTCGTAAAGTACGGATTGCCCGAACCGGCGGCAAAAATAACAACGTTGCCCTTGGAAAGGTGGTTGATGGCGCGACGGCGAATATAGGGCTCGCAGATCTCGTTCATCTGGATAGCGCTCATCACGCGGCAGGGAACATCGTTGTGCTCGAAGGCATCCTGCAGGGCGAGCGCGTTCATAACGGTTGCCAGCATGCCCATGTAGTCGGCCTGAGCACGCTCCATGCCACCGGCAGCGCCTGCCATGCCGCGGAAAATATTGCCGCCGCCGACAACGACGCCGACCTCATGGCCAACGCCGAGCAGCTCCTTGACCTGCTTAGCAAGATGGTCGGTAACCTTGGGGTCGATGCCATATTGGCCGTCGCCCATCAGCGCTTCGCCGGAAAGCTTAAGAAGCACGCGTTTATATCGGATGTCGGACAAAGCGATCCTCCTTTAATTAGACTCTCAATATGATATCAAAGGCTCTGATAAGAGCCATGAAAAAGCAGGCTGTGAGTAAAACCCACAGCCTGCTCATTACCAGCTACAAGAGCTTATTTACTCGCCACGGACCAGACGGTCAAAGGCAACGACGGTAATGGTGTCGCCGAGCTCCTTGGAGACCTGCTCAGCGTACTTCTTGATGGTGAGGGAGCTGTCCTTGATGAACTCCTGCTCGGTGAGCACGGACTGCTTGTAGAACTTCTCCAGACGGCCGACAGCCATCTTCTCCTGGATAGCCTCGGGCTTACCGGACTCGGCAGCCTGAGCCATGTAGATCTGCTTCTCGTGCTCGACGGTCTCGGCCGGAACCTGATCGCGGGTAGCGCAGATCGGGGCGACGGCGGCAACCTGAAGGGCAACGTCGTGAGCAAAGGTCTTGAAGGACTCAGCCTGAGCCGTCTCGGCCTTCTCGAAAGCAAACTCGACGAGGACGCCGATCTTACCACCCATATGGATGTAAGAAGCGAGCGCGCCGTTCTCAGCCTTGCGGGCAGCGAAGCGGGAGATCTTCATGTTCTCGCCCATGATGTGAATCATCTCGGTGAGCTCGGAGGAAACGGTCTCCTCGCCCATCGGCTTCTCGAGCAGAGAGTCTACATCGGCCGGCTCGGTAGTGGCGACAACCTCGGCGACCTTGGAAGCAAAGCCGGTGAACTTGGCGTTGGAGCCGACGAAGTCGGTCTCGCAGGAGAGCTCGAGCAGAGCGCCGGTCTTGCCATCCTCGGAGACGAACGCGGCGACAGCGCCCTCGTTGGTCTCACGGCCAGCCTTCTTGGCAGCCTTGGCGAGGCCGTTCTTACGCAGAACGTCGACAGCGGCGTCCATGTCGCCGTCAGCCTCGACGAGAGCCTTCTTGCACTCCATCATCGGGGAGTCGGTCATCTCGCGGAGCTGCTTGACCATAGCGGCGGTAATCTGGGCCATTGTGGTTCCTTTCAAAGAGATGAAAAAGAATTAACTAAGACTGATTTACTCGGCCTTGGGCTCAGCGGCCATCTCGGCCTCGGAGACCTGCTCCTTGCCGGAGCCAGCGAGGCAGGCGTCGGCCATGAGCTCGCACATAAGGGTGACAGCGGAGATAGCGTCATCGTTGCAGGGGATGCCGTACTCGACCTCGTCGGGATCGGAGTTGGTGTCGATCAGAGCGACGACGGGGATGTTCAGGCGCTGGGCCTCCTTGATGGCGTTCTCCTCGCGCTTGGTGTCGATGACGAAGAGAGCCTGGGGCAGACCCTTCATGTCGCGGGCGCCACCGAGGTTGGTCTGGAGCTTGGTGAGCTCCTTGCCGAGCACAGCCTGCTCCTTCTTGGGCAGAACAGCCATACGACCGTCCTCGACCATGGCCTCGAGCTCCTCCATGCGGTTGATGCGGGAGCGGATGGTGACGAAGTTGGTCAGCATACCGCCGAGCCAACGCTGGTTGATGTAAGGCATGTTGGCGCGCTCAGCAGCGTTCTTGACGGCCTCCTGAGCCTGCTTCTTGGTGCCGACGAACAGGACGTTGCCACCCTTGGCGACGTTCTTGACAAAGGTGTAAGCCTGGTCGGCGTCGAGGATGGTCTGCTTGAGGTCGAGGATGTAGATGCCGTTGCGCTCACCGAAGATGAACGGCTTCATCTTGGGGTTCCAGCGACGGGTCTGGTGACCGAAGTGGCAGCCGGCCTCGAGCAGGGTGCGGATATTAATCTTGGTAGCCATGTTAAACCTCCTGTGGTTTGCCTCCGCGCGGGGTCATCCTCCAAAACCAACCCGGACATGTGCTACCAAAGCCCGGGCACCACGGTATGAAGTAGCCGCGCGTGCGTGATAAAAACATGTTGCCGTGAAGCAACCCGATGAATGATAGCAGGAATGCTTCTTCCTGCCAACCCGCAATCAAAACCACACACCTGAGTGCGGCATGGGACATCCCAGCCACTATTCGCCGCGGGGATGGGCTTGAGCCACAGCTCGCTTAAGCCGATCGGGCGTGAGATGCGTGTAGATCTGCGTCGTGGACAAGCTCGCATGACCCAGCAGCTCTTGAACCGAGCGCAGGTCCGCACCGCCCTCGAGCAAGTCGGTCGCAAAGGTATGGCGCATCGCATGCGGCGCGATGTCGGCCGGAATGCCGGCGAGCGTCGCCAGCATATGGAACCGCCGCCTGAGCATGGCGGCGCTCATGCGATTGCCGCGCGCCGATATAAGCAGCGGATGCGGCCCGGTAGCGAGGTCACGGCGCTTTGCCTGAGCGAGCAACTCCGGCCTCCCATCCTCAATATAGAGACGCGTCACCTCGAGCGCACGACGATACAGAGGGACAATACGTTCTTTGCTCCCCTTGCCCCACAGGCGCAGCGTGCGTTCGGACCAAGCGATGGACTCCACATTGAGTGCTGCGAGCTCAGAGATACGAGCACCCGAGGCATAGAGCAGCTCGAGCATCGCCGCATCGCGCAGTCCCGCGGGTGTTGAGGTATCAGGCGTCTTGAGCAGAGCCTCGACCTGCTGGGTCGTAAGGACGCCCGGCAGGTCACGCGGCAGCTTGGGCGATGCGATCGCCGAGACCGCATCGCCCTCGACAATCCCCTCGGCAGCCATCCACCGATAGAGCGAGCGAATGGCAGACAGATGCGCCGTGAGGGTCCGAGCCGACACCTGGTCACGCGACAACTCGGCCAAATAGGAGCGAACGGTCCGCACGTCGGCGGCGCGAGCGTCGACGTCCTCGCGCTCGCACCAGGCAGCAAAGCGCTCCAGTCTCGAGCCATAGGCAGTCACCGTGTTGGGAGAAAGTCCCTCGACGCGTGCGATATAGGCGATAAAAGAGTCGACGGTGTCGTACAGGTCAAAGGCTATGACCGGTCGCCTCCAAACAAGTCGGAACGCGTGGCCAAGTAGG
>CABUQI010000015.1 GCA_902493545.1 uncultured Collinsella sp.
CTTCTTGAGCTCCTCGGTCATGCTACTCACCTCCCTTCATCTGCGATTCCGCGATGGCGCGGTACACCTCGCAGGTTTCCATAAGCTCGCCATGCGTGCCCAAGCCCACAATCTCGCCGTCCTTGAGCACGACAATCTGGTCGGCGTGCAAGATCGTAGAGATGCGCTGCGCGATGATGAGCACCGCAGCGTCACGCGTCTCATCTTGCAACGCATGGCGCAGGGCGGCATCGGTCTTAAAGTCCAGGGCCGAGAAACTGTCGTCGAAGATATATAGATCGGCATGCTTCATGAGCGCGCGAGCAATGGCTAGGCGCTGGCGCTGACCACCCGAGAAGTTCGTACCGCCTTGGGCAACCGGGGTATCGAGCCCCTGCGGCTGATCGAGCACAAAGGTGCTCTGGGCAACCTGGAGCGCATGAAGCATGTCGGCCTCAGTCGCGTCTTCGTTGCCAAAGCGCAGATTGCTTGCCACGGTGCCCGAGAACAGCCACGCCTTCTGCGGCACATAGGCAATGCGCCCGCGGATTTCGTCTTGCGTAAGCTCGCGCAGGTCCATACCATTCAGGCGAATGGAGCCCTTGGTGGCATCGTGGAAGCGCAGCAGAAGCTTGGCCACC
This sequence comes from uncultured Collinsella sp., assembly GCA_902493545.1. Lineage (GTDB taxonomy): Bacteria > Actinomycetota > Coriobacteriia > Coriobacteriales > Coriobacteriaceae > Collinsella. Next base: position 621 of record CABUQI010000015.1, read on the forward strand.
GTCGATTTGCCCGAGCCTGTCGAGCCAACGATCGCAGTCGTCTGACCGCGACGGCAGGCAAAGCTCAGGTCGCACAGGGTGTCCTCGTCGGCATCGTCAAAGCGAAACGACATGTGGTCGAACACGGCCACCGCATCGGCTTCGTCTTGGGGCTCGCGCGCCCCGTCATCCAGCGTGCGCTCGCCATCGACGATGCTCGGCTCAATCTCCAACACCTGCTGCGCACGGTTCAGGCACGCGGCAGCACGCGGAAGCGTCAGCACCACCATCTGGGCCATCATCACAAAGAACAGGATCAGAATTGCATACTCCAGCACCGCCGAGATACTCGCAATCTGCATGGCGTGGGCACCTACGCGGTTGCCGCCCACCCACAGCACCGCCACCTCGGCGATGTTCATCAAAAAGAAGCTTGAGCTGTCGAGGCCCACAAACAGGTGGTTGACTTTGATGGCGTTGACGGCGTAGTCGCTAAACACCTCGTCCAGGCGCCGCTCCTCGTGACGCTCCTTGTTAAACGCACGGATGACGCGCACGCCCACGATGTTTTCGCGCAGCACCACGTTCATGCGGTCGATAAAGCTCTGCAAGCGCATAAAGATCGGCGCCGCGTTGGCAACCGTAAAGACTGCCGCCACCAGCACAATCGCAACGACTACGCCCAGAAGCGTGCCCATGGCGGGATCGATAAACCAGGCGAAGATGATGCCCGCCACAGCCAAAAACGGCACGGGCAGCACCAGCTGAATCGTCTGCAGAATCGCCTGCTGAATCACGTTGATGTCGTTGAGCGAGCGCGTGATCATCGATCCGGTGCCAAAGCGCTCAAAATCGCTGGCCGCGAGCTCGAGCGACTTGTCGTACACGGCATTGCGGATATCGCAAGCCACGTTGGCGGCCAGGCGCGCCGAAAGATAGCAGCCCAGCACCGTGCCGCCGCTAGCCATGCTGGTCGCGATAAACATGTATAGGCCGTTGCGTAAAATGTAGTCGACATCGCCCGTGGTAATACCGGTGTTGACCATGTTCGCCAGCATCGTGGGAACCAACAGCGTACCGACGTTATCCACCAGCAGCACCAGCAGCGTCACTGCGACAAGCCCTCGATAGGGCTTCAAAAACCTCATTAACAGTCGCACGACTCCCCCTCACCTTGATTCTCGGCTTGGCTCTCGGCAGCGATATGCTGCTTAAAGGCATCGCACTCATCGCCGAGCACCTGAGAGAATTTGCCGATCAAGCGCATAATCTCGCGCTGCTCACATGGCTCAAGCGCGCCAAAGGCTCGCTGCTCGGCCTTGAGTGCCGGCAGCGCATAACGCTCGGCAAATCGCCTGCCCTCTTCGGTCAGGCTCACAACCTTGTTCTTACGACTGCCTTCGGCAAACTCCAACGTTGCGAAGCCCCGCGCCGTCAAGGCTTTAATTGCCGAGTTGATGGTCTGCTTGCTGTAGAACCATTCGCTTGTCAGACGGCTTACGGCAATACTACCGCCCGCCGTGCTGGTGTCGACGAGCATCCAATAGGCGCAGTCCGAAAGGCCGCAGGCGCGCGAGAACTCCGAATAGATATGGTCGAGTCCATTGAGCAACCGGTCGAAGTCGACCAGTGTAACCGCACTATTCATCTATCCCACCATTCGATTGTCCGAGTTTTGACCAATTTTGTGTCTCTAGATTAGTCCGAGTTTTGACTATCGTCAACAGGCTCTCCGCAAATGCGTGCACTTTTATGGCCTATCGGCAGAAAAAGACCGCCGGCGCGGGGGCGGCGCCAGCGGTCACGTGAAAATCGAGTTTTATTGCCTGTTAAGCAGCGACGGCCTCATAGACCGTAGCGCCCGAGAAGCTGTCATGCAGGCTCTTGCCGGCAATCCACGGCAGCTCGACGACCTCGCAGACCGTGTTGACCAGCTCGGAGCAGTCAGTAAAGTGGCCCTTGTCGTTGAGGGCCTCGCAATCCTGAACACGCCAATAGCCATCGGTGTGCGTGATGTAGTACTCGTGATCGTTGATCGACACGAAAGCGCGCGTCTTGGAACGCAGCAGCTTCAGAAATCCTTCGAAATCGGTCTCGACGACATCTCCAGCCTGGAACATGATGTTACCTCCTGGCCCGGCGCCACCACGGCGCATTGATAAACGTTGGTGCTCCTTTAGTAAAACCTTTATCAGAGGTTATGCGTTCGTCATTTAGGCAAGTGGTAAAAAACCGCAGGGTAGACGGGATAAAACGTTTAACCATCCCATTTGTTTGTCACATTCTGAAGGTACTTTTATGCAAACCTACTTTCCCAATTGGAATCTATCCTTTTGGCCGGGCAATTGACCGTCTATCGTTTAAGCCCGGCGGGTATGAACGGGGCATCTGCAACGCCACCGCAAGGAGACACCATGGAGACTATCGAAGCACTCATTCACCGCCGCAGCTGCCGCAACTACAGCGATCGTCCCGTCGAGGCCGAAAAGCTTGCACGTATTATCGAAGCCGGCCAATATGCACCGAGCGGCATGGGCCGCCAGCCGGTGACGTTTGTCGCCGTCACCGACCCCGCGACCGTCGAGCGTCTCTCACAGCTCAACGCCCAGGTCATGGGCAGCAACGGCGACCCCTTCTATGGCGCCAAGACCGTTGTTGTGGTGTTGGTTGACCGCAGCGTGCCCACACATCTGGAAGACGGCTCGCTCGCCATGGGCAACTTGCTCAACGCCGCCTATGCACTGGGTGTCGATTCGTGCTGGATTCACCGCGCGCATGAGGTCTTTGACTCGCCCGAGGGCCTGGAGCTGCTGGCCAGCTGGGGCCTACCCGCCGACGGCAGCCTGCGCGGTGTCGGTCACTGCATTCTGGGCTACGCCGAGGACACGCTACCCGAGGCAAAGCCGCGCCGCGACAACGTGGTATACGTTAGGTAGCGCGAGCCTTCACACCCAAGCCCCTAGCACAGGCTAATCGTTCGGTCGCAAATGCTCAAAGCAGCGGGGCGGTGAGTGACGATGATCACCGTACGGCCGAGCGCCCGCAGGCGATCGAGCATCTCGCGCTCGGTCGCCTCGTCGAGCGCCGAGGTGCACTCGTCGAGCAGCAGCACCGGGGCGCCGGAGTAGACGGCGCGTGCCACGGCAAGTCGCTGCATCTGGCCCTCGGAAAGACCGCTGCCGTGCTCGCCCAGCGGCGTATCCGCGCCTTGGGGCAGAGCACCCACAAACTCAAGCGCGCAGGCGGCGTAAAGAGACTCGTCAAGTGCAGAATCCCCTCCCCCGCCACAATCCGCCAGTGTGACGGCATCGCAAACAGTGCCGCTCATAAGCATATTGCCCTGCGGCACGTAGGCGAAGGTCCCGGGTGCGAGGTCGGCGACGGCAATTGCCTCCACAACAGCGCCCTCGCCCCCGGATCCCGCGAACTCCACCTCGACCGCGCCTTCACCGGGGTCTTCCATACCAAGCGCGAGCATGAGCGTCGTGGACTTGCCCACGCCCGAGGGCCCCGTCACGGCAACAAACTCGCCCGCGCGGACCTCGACATCAAGGCCATCGAGTACGCGCGGACCGTCCGCATAACCAAAGCACACACCACGAAACCGCAGGGCAGCAAACGATGTGCCGCAGGCAGGCCTACGCTCGCCGCGGGCGGCCGGCTCCACGGCACGCAGCCGCTCGCAGCTGGCAGACATCGCCGCGGACTGCGGAAAGAGGCCCGAGAGGCTTGTGAACGGAGCACGCACCTGTCCCACAAGCTGCACAAGCGCCATCAGGGTGCCGTAGCTCACCCGGCCAGTTAGGATGCCCCAGCAGCCGTAGCCAAAACCAGCAAGATAGCTCAGCTGCATAGCCAGGTTAAAGACGGCACCGGACGCCGCCTTGCCACCGGCACGCCTCTCGCGCGCGGCAAGTTGCTCATCCATAAGGCCGGCGAGCCCCTCCATGACGCGCCCGGCAGCACCAAAGGAGCGAATCACCACCAAGCTCTCAAGCGTCTCCTGCAGCCGTGCGCGCATGGAACCCTCGGCCGCCTGCGCGGTGGCATGCAAGCCCTTAAGCCAGCGGCGCATAACAAGAGAGCCCGCCACGCCCAGCGCGCCCGCAACGACAAAGAGCGCGGCGAGCGCGGGTGCTACCGCAAACATCAAGACCAGCGCAGCTGCAGCGCGCACCAGCATAGAGGCGGCCTCGGGCACGATTGACACCACAGACTCGGCAACGCACGAGACATCCGAAGTGAGCACGCTCGCCACCTCGCCCGAAGCCCGCCCTTCCGGCAAGCGCCCGGCACTCATCACGGCGCCGGCCGCACGGGCGCGCAGCGCGTTCTCCATGCGCGCCTGCGCAGACTCCGAGAGCCACCTCGATGCCGCCGAAAGCACCACCTGTGCCAAAAGCGCAGCCGCAAACAAGGCAAGCGCCGGCCAGAACGTAGCCGAGTCGTGCGCGACGGCGGCATCGACCGCCCATTGCATGAGTAACGCATATCCAACAGCGATCAACGCCGAGACGCAGCGCGTGGCACAGAGCGCCCACACCAACCGAACCTCGTGTCCGCAGACAGAGATCACCCAACGAAGGTCCCTCACCTGAGTCCCGCCTTTCGGGCAGCGCGTCCCAACGCAGCCTTTGCGCGCTTAAGTCCGCAGCGTACGGGCCAGGTCGCCAGCCAAACGCGCGCATAGACGAGCCAGCCACGGCTATGCGGATCGCAATGTCTGTCGCCGCGCCAAAATTCCTCGAGCCTGCCCAGAACGGCCGCCTCGAGCACATCCTCGACCTCGAGGCAGTTGTCGCCCAGGATCCGATAGCCCCCGTCGACGACCTCGATCACTCGATGGAGGATGTAGGCGTCGCCGCGCCGATATAGCGCCACATCGAGCGGGCGCAGTCGTCCCTTGCACGGCCGCACGACGATCGTATCCCGGCGATCGCGCAGCATGGGCCACATGCTCACGCCCGCCGTCGTGCTCACCCACACGCCGTCGCGCGCCAGCACGGTATCGATCCCGCAGGACGTATCGCCAGCAGCTTGGACGCTGGCGTCGGCACAGGCGACAGCGTTGGCCGAGTCTTCCCTCAAACGACTGCCCATGCTATTTATCACCCTCGTGCATCACGGTCGAGAGCTCCGTGCGCAGTCGCGCCGTCCGTGTAAACGGCTTTACCACCAGGCGATACGCATACACCCCGGGCAAGAGCCACGGTGCGCGCTTGAGCACAGGATATCCCTGCTGCAGCTTCTTGAGCGGCGGGAAGGCGCGCTTGAGCAGGTAACGGGCACGGAAGCCCTTCTTTCCGCCCTCGGCCGCCTCCTCCTCGAGCTGGTTCCGCACGTTGTTGGCAACCGTGCCGTACGTACCGCTGCCGAGCATATAGACGAGCATCTGTTCCACATCCGGCGCCAACGCGGTGCCGTCGCCGGCAAGCGCGCGGCCGCAGGCGTCCTTTTCCACCACAGCGTGGGTAACACGACGCAGATCGGCCTCAAAGTCGGCCATTCCCAGCTTCTGTAGCTCGCAGTCCAGATACGCACGGTCCATCGAGCCGCTCCAAGCACGCACGAGCGCCCACTCGTCGGCAAGCCCTCGCACACCGTGGCCCGATGCCGAGTAATGCTTGAACATATGCGCGATGTGGAAGAGATACGCATCCTCGCGTGCAAACTCGCAAGCAAGTCCCGGTGCGCCCTCGACGCGCCGCGCCTTTGCCCATGGATCTGAGTAGTACTTCCACCACGCAACCTCGGGGTTGGCGAGCACGCGGTGAGGCTCAAAGTTAAGAAACGGGGCCTTCTCGTACGAGTCGTGGTTGCCCGTGCCAAAGTGAGCCGTCGTAAACCCTTGGCCCTCCATAATGCGTCGCAGCTCGCGGGCATCGGCCTCGGTCGCCGCAGCCACCGAGCCGTCCTCGCGAACATGCCCAAACAGAAAGTCGTTGTCGCACATCCAGCGCATCTCGGGACGCGGATAGGCACGCGATGTCACCACGCCCTTGAGCGGCAGATGAGAGAGCCCGGCCTCATCCATGGCGGCAAAGACCGCCTCGCGCTCTATGTCAAAGATTGCATGGCGCATGAGGTTTTGGTCGACCTCCGCCTGCCAGCGTGCCCGTTCGGTCGAGTCCGCTTCGGGGGAGGAAGCAACCGCGAACGCGCAGGTCGTCGTCACCGAGTTCCAGCGCGCAAGGGCAAAGAGGCCCTCCCACGTTACCCCCGTCGGCAACGGGGCAGGCGCTTCTCCGCGCAGCGCACAGGAGAGCAGGTGCAAAAGATAAAGCGATTGGTTGTCGAGTGCAGACGCCACGTAGAACTAACCTTCCACGAGCCCGGCTTCGCGTATACGCGCAATAAACGCATCCACGTCCTGGCGCGCGCGTTCGGGATCGACTTCATACTTTGCTGCGATGCGTTCGGCGATCGCCGCCTCGTCAAGCCCCTCCTCCACGCCGCGCCAGATATCGGCGCCCGTGCCGTTGAGCTTCACCATGCCATGAAACGAATTGCTGGCCTCGCCCGTAGCGATGGCGACGGCCTGTCCGGCAACATCGCGCATAACAAATCCCTGCTTAATCCTCATGCGAGGCACTCCTTACATAATTTTGGTATTCCAGGCCGGTCAAGCCCTCAAAGCTCGCGCGAACGGCATCCTCGGACATATCGCACGCCAGGTCATACACCGGTACACGTGCGAGCATGGCATCCAACAGGTCGAGCGTAAGCGCTGCAGCGCCAGCGTCCGGTGGAAAGTAAACCTGCCGCATTATCTTATCGAGATCGAGCGCCGCGCTCGCCAAGCGAATGGAAGATGAACCCGGCTCGCTGCGGGACAGCAGCACGATGCCGGCGAGCGGGGCCGAGTCATTGCACTGCCAGCCCTCTTTGCCAGCCCACGGCGTGCCGTAGACCACTGGCAGCTCGTCGCGATGCTCCGGGATGAGGACAAACGGCTTGTCCCCGTTTATCACCCGCACGGCGTCGCCCAGGTACTGGCGCCACAGGCGAATATGGGTCGACTTGCCCGTACCGCTCGGCGCGGTAAAAAGATAGGCACGCCCCTCAAACTCGATAACCGCGCCATGGACCAACAGCCGACGCTGCCCGGGTAAGCAATTCGCAATCGCACGCTGCACCGCCAACGTCTCCAGATAGGCATCGGTCCAGTCCGTGCCTTCGGTGGCCATATCCCGCTCAAAATCGATATCGGCCTGCGTCGCGCCAATTTCAAAGTCAACGGCCAAAGGCGCGTCTACCACATAATCCTTGCAGAGGCGCCCAACCATCGCATGAAGCGGGCGGACCCGCACGACCAGGTCTGCCACGCGCATGCAAAACGGCGCAAGGCCGGACGAAGTATCTTTACCCGCATTCATGCGCCCCCCCATTTTGGTCTGCAACATGCCAATGCGGCCCGACGACGTGCTGTCGTCAGGCCGCGAGAATACAGTACCTAGTAGTATCCCGTCCACGTGCCTTCATTTGAAGAACTATTTCCAGAATCCCCACCAGAGTCGTCGTTGCCACCCTGGCCGTTATTGGAATCAGCACCGGACGATCCGTTGGCATCGACGACATTGTCGGCCGAGCCATCGTCCTTTCCGCCGCCACGATCAACCTTCTGCGAAGACGCCGATCCGTCTGATGACTTGGCGTGTGACCCATTTGAGCCAGACGCGGATGATTCGCCCGAAGCCTCGCCGCCTGCTGCGGCCTCGGCTTCCTTAGAGTCAATCGCATCCTCAGTTGAATTAGCAGCCTTGTCCGCCCCGTGCTTGTCTACAGCCGTTTCAACAAGTGCATCATTGCGCGCGCTGCCTCGTACGGACGAAAAAATCGCGATAGCGCCCACGACAATGGCGACCACCAAGACAATCGCAACGATTATCACTTTGAGATTCGGTGTATTTCTCGCCCTCGAATGCGCACCGTGTTTTTCCTTATAACTCACTGAATCACCTGCTCGAAAAGAAGGGGCCCCGACGAGACAGTCGAGGTCCCTTACTCAATCAAATTGAACGTCCTCGTTCAACCGGCTACTTATTAGGGTCGACAACAGTATCCGGGTATTCACCAGATGCCGTAACGACGTCTTCCTTCTCAACCTCAATAATCTCGAGAGACGGTTCAGAGTACTCGTTGTTCATGAATATATCCTTTCTAATTAGATCCCAAGAATCCCATTTGCGTATGCACGGTCATCTTCAGAGGCAAAAGAATCCTTCTGAATTGCCCTTGCGACCTGATTGACATAACGCGACCTGGACTGGTCTTTCACCTTGACGCCGGTCCCGTCAGCCGTGGTGTACGCAAGCTGTGCAGTTACATCAAAGACGGTGCCGTAACCGAGCTGATAACCAGATTTGTAAATCGGGCTGAGGACAAAATTCGCAATCACGCCGTTGTTGTCAACACGCCAATAGTTCTCCGCTTTATGGAAAGTCTCCGCAGAGGATGGGCTCTTGTAGTACCAACCCCAGTTCTTGAAATCGATCTTCGAGCCCTCGGGGGCATGCATCTCATAGCCAAAGCGCAAGCTGGTCTTCGAATAGTCGTCCTTACCGGTGAGATCGGTGCGCAGCGAACCGCCCTTGAAGGTGATGAGGTCGCTGATCTTCACGAACTTGGCGTAGGCGGCACCCTCGACGTCATTTTCGGTGCAGGATGTCGTAAATGCAGCATCCTTGTACCAACCGGCGAACGCCATGCCATCCTTGGTCGGATACGTCCAAGAGGCATGGTCACCGCTGCGGTAATCCTGCAGCAAGTACGCGCCCTCGGCAAGCCTAACGCCATACGTGCCATCGGCGTTAGCAGCAGGAGCATAGCCTGCAGCACAATAGCCATCGGGAACAGCAGTCGTAAAGGTGCCACCAGAAACCGCAATGGTGGAGTTTGCGTCGGCCGCAGCGCTGGTCACCGTCCACTTAGTAACACCAAGCGAGCCGCCCTCGATCTTCAAGGTCGAAGGATTGGGGCTCGTGACGTCCATGTAAATCGTGCCGGTAAATTGAGCGTCGCCGCCAATGACGGTCTCGCCAATAGTACCCGCTTCGGTGTAAGAATCCGTCCAGAGATAACCGCCCGTCAGGTTGCCACCCAGAATCTTAGCCTTGTTCCAGTTCTGAACAACAGCCTGCTTGCTGGTCAGCGTGCCGCCGTTGATGGCGAGCTCGCCATTGCCGTCGTTCTTGACCGCAATGAAGTTCTGCTGCTCGAACGTGCCGCCGTTGATGGTGAGCGACGATACGGTATCCACGCCGCCATTGCGGATCAGAGAAGAGCCCTTGATGCCGGAGTTGTTAACGACGTTCGCCTGGTCGATGACCATCGTGCCATTGTTGTCAATGACGTAATAGCTGATCTCGCCCTCGATGCCCTGATCGTCGCGCTTGATGGTGCCGGTCTTTTCGGCACTCGTGTCAGTGATGGTTACGGTGCCCTTGTTCAGAATAGACGCGTTCGCAGTGCCCGTGCCACCATTGAGAGTGTGGCCGTTCAGATCGAGCGTAATCTGCTTGTTCGCAGCGATGGTGATATTTTCAGTGGCGTCAGTCAGCAGCTGGACGGTCTTGCCCTTTGTAGCCAGGCTGATCGCTTTGGCCAGCGTCTCATACTTCTTGCTGCCGACCTGAGCAACATAGTGGCCTTCCTTGACGCCATAGGTGCCATCCGCGTTCTTGGTGGGAATGAAGCCATCGGCGCAGTAGCCTTCGGTAATGCTCTTATTAAACGCACCGCCGGAGACCTGCGTGGCGCCATTCGCCGCGTTAGTTTCACGGACCGTCCAAGCCGTACTTCTGGTGCACAGGTTCTTGAACGTACCACCGGAGATAACCGTGGACGGTGCCGCGTTACCGCTCTTATCGGTGTGAACGACCTGCGCCTGCCCATAGGGAGCGCTCTTGTCGCTCTGGATGAACGCCGCCGCTGATGGTCAAATCGCCGTAGTTGAAAACAACGCCGGTAAAGCCCTTGGAAGTACCTTTCGTCAGCGTGAACGCGCCGCCGGTAATGGTCAGCTTTGCATTCGGCTCGTTCTTGACGGTATCCAGACCGCCAGTGTAGGTGCCGCTGGTGACGGTCAGGGTGCCCCAGTTGTCAATCATGGAGGAGCCCGTGTTGCCTGCCGTGGCGGTCACATCCGCCAGCGTCAGGTTGGCGTTGCTACCCTTCGTGACCTCAATGTTGTAGTAGCTGGTACCGCCCACAACATTACCGTTCTTCACGGTAACGGTGCCGCTCTGCACGGAGATCGTTGCCTTGCCGGCATTCGTGTTGGTCAGGGTCTTGCCGCCAAGATCGAGGGTGATGCTCTTGCTGATGGTCACGTCTTCGGTCGCATCCGCCAGCAGCGTGACCGTCTCGCCATCCTGGGCTGCGTCGATGGCGGCCTGCAGGGTATTGAATGCCTTAAAACCAACCTGTGCGACCGAACCAGAGACCCCATGCGTACCGTCAGGGTTCTCGACAGGATTGCAGCCCTCAGCGCACAGAGCCTCGGGGACTGAGGAAGAGAAGATGCCACCGTAAACAGCGACCGTCTTAGCAGAGTTGTCGAAAGCCGACTCCTGCTTGGTCGAGGAATCCCAAGTGTAGGCCTTGATCGCCGCGTTGGCATCTTTCGCCGTGAAGGTGCCGGCGGTGATGGCGATCTGGCCAAGACCCTTGTAGCCGGGGCGGTTGACGATGGAAATCGCCGCACCATCCTGGATGGCGCCGTCGTTCTCGGCCTTCTCGACCGGATCGCCCGACACGGTAATCGCGCTACCGGCGTTGACGTTCAGGCTGCCCGAGCACACCTGCACGCCCATCGTCTTCGCGTTGATCGTAGAGTTGTCGATGGTCAGCTTTCCGCTGCTGGGGAAGTAGATACCGAAGCCGTTGGGAACGTTGAGCGTGCTGTTCTTCAGGACAACAGTGTCGTTCGTGTTGTTGCCGTTGGTCTCAATGCCGCTCGTGGCGGTGGTAGAAGCCTCGACGCCATCGAACATAAGGGTAGAGTTGTCGTACGTGATGGTGCCGCCCGAGGCAGACGGAATCAGGCCGATGAGCTGCGAGCTCACGACCTTGCCGTTTTTCACCGTAAGCGATGCGTTGGGATAATTGATCTCGAACGCCGCGGAGTTCGCGTCAGTTCCTGTGCACGTCCAGGTATGGCCGTTCAGATCAACCACGCGGGCAACAGTTCCGGAGTTGAACGTGCTGCCCGTAGTGTAGTCGCGCAGCAAGGTGATAGCTTCGCCACTTGCGGTCTGCGCCTTGAACGCTTCTTCCATGGTGTAGTAACTATTTTCGCCAACCTGCGCAAGGTAAGCTTTTGCCACGCCGAAGGTGCCGTCGCCGTTCGGGGTAGCCGCAGAGCCTTCAATCAGATAGCAGGACGGATCGGTGCTGAACGTACCGCTCGTGACCTCGATCGTCGCCTTTGTGGGATCGTTTGAAGTAGTACCCGTGCTGTAGTCAACCGTGTTCAGCGTGCCATTGACGGTGCCGCCCGTGATAGACGCCTTCGCCGGTTTGCCCTCGGCGCCGTCGTAGGTCACCGACTCGATATTGCCATTGACGGTGCCGCCCTGGATCTTAAGGTCAGAGCCGGCTCCGCCGTACGTCCACGTCGAGACGTTGCCGTTGATGACCGCGTTGTCTTTGATGGCGGCATTCTTCCAGTTTTCGATTGCATAGCTGTTTGCAGAATTGACGGTACCGCCCTTCACATAAAGGTTGCCGTGGTCGCACTTAAGGACGATGAAGTTATTCTGCGTGAACGTGCCACCACTGATCGTCAAGCCAGGCACGCCGGGCTTGCTGTCGTCGCCAACGCGAACAAGGGACGCGCCCTTCGTTCCGCCTGCGCCGCTATCGTTCTTGACGTTACCGCTCTGGAAGAACAGCCAGCCGCTATTGCCGCCCTGAACGTCGATGACGTAGTGGGACGAAACGCCGGAGTTCTCTGCGGTGTCCTCACGCATGATGGTACCGGTCTGGGCCGCGCTGGAGTCCATGACATAGACCCTGGCCGTAACCGTCAGCGCCGGTTTGCGCTCGCCAGTGCTGCCGTTAAGGGTGTGACCATTCAGGTCGAGCGTGACGTAGGGCGTGGAGATCGTGACGTTCTCCGTCGTGTCGGTCAGCAGCTTCACCGTTGCTTTGCGCGGCGCGGCGTCAATTGCTGCCTGCAGGCTAGGATAGTTCTCGCCTTTCACCTCGGCGACATCAGCAGTCGCAGGCTCCTGGGGCTCAGTTCCCTGCTGCGAATTATCGCCAGTCTGAGTAGTCGACCCCTGCTCGGTAGTCGTCTGCTCGTTAGCAGCGCCCTCGCTGGCGCCGCTATCAACCGAATCGGCGTCTGTTACCTTTTTGGAATCACCCCCCCCCGGGCTCATTTTCCTTGACTTGGGATTGCTCTGTAGGCGTTTCGCCAGCGTCCACGGCATCGGCCAAGGCCGCCGTTGGCATCATCGAAACAACCATCGCGGTCGAAACCAGCACCGTGAGTGCTTTGCGACCCAACGCAGACCTACGCATCCCGTCACCTTCCTTTCCGTCGTTATTGACGTCCGACATCGAGCCTCGAATGCCGGAACAGCGCCAACATCCTAAGCGGCTATGAGGGCGACCCGCACCGATGTGCTCGACATCGAGAGAAACCCCCTATAGTTAGAATCAATTCTAGGCTCTCTGCGCCGTGGCGGTCAATTGACCAACCTGTTAACGGTAGTTCTATTACTTGTACTTTACGGAATAAGTCTGCTTTGCAGACCCTTTGTGAGCTGCACTGGGCTTAGCTGGCTATTCCACTGCAACTTATCTTGAGGTTTGAGTTGTCGTCGTTTCGTTCGTCTGGGCCGTTTCGGCGTCGTCGCCTTGCTTATCTTCGTCCTTTTGCGCGTCGGCGATGGTGGAGGCCGCCGCAACGATACCGCGCTGGGGCGCAACGCCCGTCTGGGTCTGTGCGCCCTCGACAACTTCCGTGCCCGCATGCGCGAGCTCGGGCGATTTAAACACTGCGTCCAAGTTGGCGCCACCGCCGGCATATCCGAGCGCCGCAAGCGCGATGACGATCACTGCAACGACGACCGCGATCGGCACATAACGATGCCAACCAGCAGGATTGAGCCCACTGCGGCGAGCCGCCCCGCGACTGATGTAACCGAGCGTTCCGTCGTGCTTGAGCTTTGAGCCCACTACGCGTTTGCGGCCCCACAGCGAGGACTCTGCCTGCATTGCCAAGCGGGCGCTTGCCGAAGGATAGCCGTATTTAGTGCGCTTGAACGAGCCATCAAACCCCGAGGCGTGTTTGCCCCACGTCACCGATGTCGTGCGTCGGTTAACCGGCGCGGAGCTCCGCCTTCTGCGGCTCGGTTTTGAAGTCTCAGCCATATGCCCTCGCACGCCGTAACCAAATCGAAACAATAACGCTTTGGACTGTAGCACACGCGTCGCGCGCGGTCACGGGCGCCTCGCTCAACGGTCATCGTCCTTCAGCAAGCGCCACAGCGTTGTACGGCTTATGCCCAGCACCTCCGCCGCACGGGTTCGGTTGCCGTGGAGATGGTCTACAACCAGATGCGCGATATCTCGCTCGGTATCGGCCAGCGGTCGCAGGATATACAGGTCACTTTCGAGCGTCGGGGCGCCAAAGGTTGCGGTCTTAATCACGTCCTCTTGGGCGAGCACTTCCTCCGCCACAGCGCGGTCCACCGTGCCCGTCCCCGCCAATATATACAGTCGTTCCGAGACCTCGCGGAGCTGCAGATAGTTGCGCGGCCAGCGGTAAGCATCGAGCGTCTTCGTCGCCGCGGCAGACAGCGTGGGTGCTGCCGTCTCAAATGCATCAGCGAGATATTCCAAATAGCGCGCAACCTTCGTCGACGCGGCTCCCTGCTCGGCGATTGCCGGCGCCACGCTCACCGCGCAGGCGAAGCGCTCGGTCACAAACGCGGCTTGATCACTTTCGCCGCCGCCCGGCATGTCATTCGCTGTCAGCACCACATGGCAGCGCGTCGCCAACGCGGTGTCGGTCATCGTGGAGACCAGCTCGCGGAGGCGCTGGGGGCCAACCGCGTTCCAGCCCTCAATGCAAAGGGTCAGCCCCGTTTGGAACAGCGGCGATTCGGAGCTTTTGAGCACATGGCGCCAACCGCGATCGGTGAGTTCATCGAGCGCAACGGAAACAAAGGGCTGACCGGCAAAAGGACCGTCCAGATAGAGGCGCTTGGTGATCTCGACCTGACCCGCTCCCAGCTCGCCCTCGAGCATAAGGGGCACACCGCGCGCGTAACTCTCTGCAACCGGCGCAGCCACCGAGGCCGCCCCCTCAACGATGCCGTACGCGCTCGATTCGTAGCGGGCCTCAACTTCGTCGGCGTTGAGCCACTCGATACCCGCATGCGCCGCGGCACCGCGCACCTCGCGGACCACGACGACCCAAAGGCCCCCGCCCTCTTTGTCGGTGGGGCGAACGGTCAGGCTCAGGCGCGTACCCGCACGTCCCATAACCAGACGCGCGCCGTCTCCTATACGGTCGAGGCGCTCAGCGACAAAAGCCGCCACATCCCGCTCAAGCGCCGCGTCATTCATGGTCGAGATCGCGACGTCCCCACGCGCATCGATTGCCAATGCCGAGGCCCCGGCGGCAGCTAGGGCCTCGGTCAAGATGTCCAGCTTGGCATCGCTATCCATGATTTGCCCCTGTCCGCGGCGACGTGCAACCGCCGACGGTCGCACGACCGAGTGTTTCAAAATTGAACGATATTGCTCACCAAACACTATAGGGCAGAAAGCGCCGTCCTGCGAGTATAGGTGTTGCCCCGCATCGCCATCCTGGCGGGGCGATAAGAGCTCTTCGGGACTTATAAACCTGCGGACAAGCCATACCCGCAAGAGCTCCTGTCGCTCCACCGTGAGAATGCGCTCACCAGCACGCAGCACGCAAACAAGCTACTTCTCTACCAGATTCCCAGTACGTGTTGCATTCCCAAACTCATGCACGCAATGCCAATCCAGCAGCAAAAGCCCAGCGCGATGGGCTTGCCGCCCTTTTTGACCAGCTCGACGATATCGGTATTAAAACCAATAGCCGCCATGGCCATCACGATAAAGAACTTCGACAGCTCCTTGATGGGCGCCGTAAAGGACGCGGGAAGCTGAAGCACCGTGGTAATCACGCTCGCCAGCACAAAGAACAGCACAAACATGGGAAACGCGCGTTTAAGCGAGAACGTGCTCCTAGCGTCGCCGCCGGCCTTGCGCGCCAGATGCATCTGCCAGCAAGCAAGCGCCAGCGTGATGGGAATGATGGCCAGCGTCCTGGTGAGCTTGACCACCGTGGCGCTCTCGAGCACATTGGCGCCGGGATGCATGCTGTCCCAAGCGCTCGCCGCAGCCGTTACGGACGAGGTGTCGTTGATGGCGGTACCGGCAAACAGGCCGAAGCCCTCGTTGGTCAGTCCGAGCATGCCGCCAAGCGTCGGAAACACGAGCGCCGCGATAACGTTAAACAGGAAGATAACCGAAATAGCCTGGGCAATCTCGCGATCGTCGGCATCGATGACGGGTGCGGTCGCGGCGATGGCAGAACCGC
>CABUQI010000016.1 GCA_902493545.1 uncultured Collinsella sp.
TCCTCAACGCCGGTCCCGACACCGAGTACAACATGGTCAATGCCGGTGCCGCCATCAATGAGGCCAACGAGCAGGAGATGTTTGAACTTATCGATTCGCTCGATGACATGACCTGCCTGGTCATCAGCGGCTCGCTGCCTCCTAACACTTCCGAGGGCTTCTTGGCCGAGGTCCTGCGCCGTGTCAAGGCCAAGGGGGCCGAGTTCGTCCTCGACATCTCGAGCCATCAGCTGGCAGACCTCATTGCTCTGGAGCCACTGCTGATCAAGCCCAATGACGACGAGCTGCTTGACATCTTTGGCATCAAGGTGAGCGGTGGCGACGACGAGTCCGTCAAGGGCGCTATGGCCGAGCTGCACGCCAAGGGCGCCAAGAACGTGCTGCTGACCCTTGGTGGCGCCGGTGCGTACTTCTCCAACGGCGAGCATATCTGGTTTGCCAACCGCACCTTCGACGTCAAGCTGCTGTCGACGGTGTGCGCCGGCGATTCCTCGCTCGCTGCCTTCCTGTCCGTGTGGCACGACGCCCCCGAGCGCGTCGGGGACGCCCTGCGCCTTTCGATGGCCACTGGCGCCAACGTGGTCGAGTGCCCCGGTCTGGGTGATTTTGCCAAGGTGGACGAATATAAGAAGCACATCGAGGTTCGCCAGGTCTGCTAGTTCCGGCACCTTGTCTGAATAGTTTGATTATTTCGCATCCGTCTTAGACTAGGACGGATGCGTTTTTGTTTATCGGACTTGCGTGTGCAGTGGAGACTGTTTCTTGCTAGACTTCTTGCAGACGCAATCGATAGCCAATTTGATAGTCGCAGGAGGCCATAGGCATGTGCAATGTTTCGCTCAACGGTACTCAACCGTCCGATGCGTCCCTGCGCGTCCTGCGCGCGCTTGAGGCGGCTGGTCTTGAGGCTTGGTACGTGGGCGGTTGGGTGCGCGACGCCCTGATGGGATGCCCCAGCCACGATGTTGATATGTGCTGTAGCGGCCTGTGGCAGGAGTCCAAAGCGGCGCTCGAGGCCGCCGGCATCGCGGTTGTGGAGTCGGGCATTAAATTTGGCGGAATCACGGCTATTTCCGATGGCGAGCGTATCGAGGTCACCACGTACCGTCTGGATGGCTTTTACACCGATGGTCGTCATCCCCAGAGTGTGGAGCGTGCCGCCTCGCTCGAGGACGATCTGGCGCGCCGCGACTTTACCGTCAACGCCATGGCCTGGCATCCCGAGCGCGGGCTTGTCGACCGCTACGACGGCCAGGGTGACTTGGAGCGCAAGCTGATTCGCGCTGTCGGCGATCCCAAGCGTCGCTTTAACGAGGACGCCCTGCGCATGCTGCGTGCGGTGCGCTTTGCCTGCCGTCTGGACTTTATGATTGAGCCCGAGACTAAGCGTGCGCTTGCCGAGTACGCGCCGCTGCTCGATGCCGTGGCGCGTGAGCGTGTGGGTATTGAGCTCGAGGGCATTCTTTCGACCGGTCATGGGGGAGACGCGATGCTCCGCTATCCCGAGCTCATCTGCGCCGCCGTGCCCGAGTTGGCAGCGGGTCGCGGGTTTGATCAGCGCAGTGTCTATCATGCGTTTAACGTCTACGTGCATATCGCCCGTGTGCTGACGGTGGCGGGGGAGCTCGCGCTGTGTGACGGCGTCGCGCCCTCGTCGAGCCTTATGTGGGCGGCGTTTTTGCACGATGTGTCCAAGCCCGAGTGCTTCACGGTCGACCATGCCGGTAGCGGACACTTCTACGGTCATCCCGAGCTCGGCGCCAAGAAGGCGCGCGTCATTATGGATCGCCTGGCGCTCTCGCACGACTTGGTGCGCGACGTGTGCCTGCTCATCAAATACCATGACAAGCCGCTGCGCCCCGAGCGCTCCTGCCTGCTCAATATGATGCGCGCGCTTTCGGGTGAGGGCGTCGACACGGCCCGCCTGATTGACGAGCTCATGGACCTTAAGCGTGCCGACACACTTGGCAAGGCCCCGTCGTGCTTCTATTATGTTGAGACGATTGAGGAGATGCGCGCGCTGGCGCACGAGCTGCTGAAGGCAGGGGAGCCCTATACGCTCAAGATGCTCGCCATCAACGGCGGCGACCTGATCCGTGCCGGAGTCAAGCCCGGGCCGGAACTGGGTCAGCTTCTCAACTCCGCCCTCGACGCCGTGATCGAAGACGATATTCCCAACGAGCGCGAAGCTCTTTTGGTTCATCTCAACTTGAATTAGCTACCAAGTTTACCTGCGTATTCCATAACCTGCCGACAATTTTTCGGCAATTTGGAATTTCTTCTTGCGCTGACGTTTTTTGTCCCGTAAAATATTTCCTCGCAGCACGGCAGTGCAGATGTCATGTGGCCCGTTCGTCTAGCGGTTTAGGACGCCGCCCTCTCAAGGCGGAGATCACCAGTTCGAATCTGGTACGGGCTACCACTTCTTTTCTGCTGAGGCTTATGGCCCGTTCGTCTAGCGGTTTAGGACGCCGCCCTCTCAAGGCGGAGATCACCAGTTCGAATCTGGTACGGGCTACCACGCATCTGATACCCGGACTTCCCATGGAAGGTCGGGTTTTTTTATTTTCATACAGCCGTCTGCAATTCCCGTTTGAACCAGAGCTTTGCGTTCTGCCTATGGCCCTTACGGGTACAATATCCAAGATATTTTGACTGTTAGAAGGAGTCTCATGACGGAGTCCTCTCAGCATACGTCTAAGCCCCAGGTCGAGGTTGAGGCCTCGGGCGGCGATGACAATAAGAGCGCACGCCGCGGCGCCATCTTTATCGGCGTCGTGCTGGTAGGTTATATCGTCTATCTGGTGGTAACCGGGCAGATGGGGCAGTTTTGGGCCGCTATGTCGAGCGTCCAGGCGTCATGGCTCGTTGTCGCGTGTCTTTGCATGTTCATGTACCTGTTCTTTGGCATTGTGGCCTATGCGATCGCCGTCTGGCTCGATCCCAATTCGCCCGTCGGCATCCGCGACCTGATCTCGGTCGAGGCGAGTGGCATCTTCTTTGGCAACCTGACGCCCATGATGATGGGCTCCACCCCGGCTCAGATCTATCGCCTGACCAAGGCCGGCCAAAACGTGGGCGAGGCCGGCGCCACGCAATTCACGCGTTTTATCGTGTACCAGTTTGGCCTGGTCGCCTGGGGCGCTATCCTGCTGCTCGCCCGTATGCCGTTTTTTGCCGAACGCTACGGCGACATGACGCTGCTGTGCGTCTTTAGCTTTGGTGGACACTGCTGCATCTTGCTTGGCATCTTCGCCGTCGCGCTCATGCCTAAGACCGTCACGCGCGTCGCCCATTGCATCATCAATTGGCTTGAGCTCATTGGTGTCTCGGCCACTAAGATCGAGGGTTGGCGCACGTTTGTCGATGGCGAGATCTACTCCTTTTCCGAGAAGTTCAAGCTTTCGGCCGGACATTTTTCTTCCATGCTGCTCACCGTGTTTATCACCATGCTGCAGCTCGCGTTTTTCTATCTGGTTCCGTATTTCCTGATGCTTGCCTTTGGCCACCACGAGGTCGACTTTTTCTCGGTCATGGCCGCGAGCGCCTTTGTCCAGCTGTTAAGCTCTGCGGTTCCCTTGCCCGGTGGAACTGGTGGCGCTGAGGGCGGCTTTGCATTGTTCTTGGGTCATTTCTTCGGTTCGGCTTCGACCGCCGGCTATCTGCTGTGGCGTCTCATTACGTTTATTGCGCCTACCATTTTGGCTGCGCCCCTGCTGGGACTTAAGAGCGCCCACAACGAGAGCATCCATGCGCGCTGGGATCGCGTGATGCGCAAGCTCGGCCGCACGCCTCAGACGCCCTCTGCGCCCACTAAGCCGCACCCCACGAATGCTGTTACCGTTGATCCCAAGAAGCACGCTCAGAAGGCTTCTGGGACCGCAAAGCCGGCTCATAAGGCCTATGTGCGTCAGACAGGAGACGGTATTCGCGTATCTCCGTCGGCACTCAATAAGAAGAAGCACCCTAAGTCGCAGTAGGGCAGTCGTGCGTTCTTCATGATGCGAGGCATATTTGTGCTGTATGGGGGATAATCCTCTTACGTAGATTATCTCTCATCTGTTGATGAATGCTCGCATATCGAAGGGACACGCCCATGGCAACCAGCAAACCGCGTCTTGATCGTCGCATCGTTCGCAGCCGTAATGCCATCCTTTCGGCTTTCGAGCGCCTGCTCATGGAAAAGCCGCTGGCAGACATTACGGTGAGTGCCATCGCGCGCGAGGCCAATGTCGACCGCAAGACCTTTTACGTTCACTTTGGTACGGTTGACGGCCTGCTCGATGCCATTGCCGCCGATGTGGTGGAGATGATTGTCGACTCGGTCGAGAAAACGCTTGCTTCTATGGACGGTGACACCAGCGAGCGCGCTCTTGGCGCGGCGGCGACCTTCTTTAAAACCGTTAATGAGGCACTGTGCAACAACTTGGTGCTCAATCGTCAGCTGATCGAGAACATTCCGCTTGATGATTTCATGGCTCGTCTTCGTGCGCCGCTCGAACATGAGATTGCCGAGCGCGATCTGCTGCCCCAAGGTCTCAAGGACGAGATGTTCGACTACTATCTGGCGTTTTTGCTGTCGGGTATTATCGGTATCTATCGCACGTGGGCGCTGTCTGACGGCTCGGTTCCTATCGAGCGCGTCTCTGAGGTCGCCAACGACCTGACTCTCAATGGTCTGTCGAGTCTGGAATCTCGCTTGGATTAGGCCTAGTTGGGCTCGTCGGCGTGGAAATTCCTGTTCCTGAGGTTCTCCGGCGCCTTGGAGACCTTGCCGGCGTAGGAGCTGTAGCCTGAGGATCCTTAAAAGAAAGTCCAGTTTATCCTTCCCACTCCAATTTTGGAATCCTCCGATGCGCCTTCGCACGCTTGCATGACCTCGATACCATGCGAGCGTGCGAACTCGACGAGCTCTGCGTTGCGGGCGTTTATGGTGCCGAAGGCAGCGGGGCACACGATAAGGCGCGCGCAGTGGACGAGGAGCTCTTTGGCGCGGGCTATGGTTTTATCCCCGATCGGCTCGAAGGCGCGCTCGGCCACGCATTCCGTCGCCAGGTCGCGCGCGAGCTCGCAGTCGATGTCCCCTTCGTGCAGAATGCCCGCGTAGAACGCCTTGCCCTGCCGGATGAGCTGGCGAAACACAGCTGACCCCGTACCTGCGCCGGCGATGACGAACGTGTGCGCATCGCCGTGTGGGCGCCCAATTTCCACGCTGCCGAAGCGCTCGTTGAAGGTGCCATGTTGAAGGCCGTAGAGCTCGCCAATCGTCTCGCGCGTGAATATGTCCTCGGGTGCGCCGGCGCGGAAGACCCGACCGTCCTTCACGCAAATCACCTTGTCGGCGCTTTTCTGCGCTAGCTCGAGTTCGTGGATGGACATGATGACAGCCACATTCCGCGATTTCGCAAGGTGACGAAGTATTCGCAGCAGGTCGATCTGGTAGCGGATATCGAGATACGACGTGGGCTCGTCGAGCACTAGCACACGCGGATCCTGCGCGATGGCGCGTGCGAGCATGACGCGCTGGCGTTGCCCGTCGCTTATCTGCATGAAGTCGCGCTCGGCGAGCTCTTCCACATGTGCGGTTTTCATGGCCTCGTCGACCCGACTATGGTCGTCAGGCGAAAGTGTTCCCATTCGCCCGGTGTAGGGATGCCTTCCCGCCTCTACGATATCGCGGCAGGTGAGGAGCTCGGTCCGCGGGCGATCTGTCAGCATAACGGCAAGGTTCCTTGCGAATTCCGCCGTCTTCCATCGGGAAATCTCCCGCCCGTCGAGCTCGACCGCGCCGGCAAGCGGTGCCAGATGGCGCGTGATGGTTTTCAAGATGGTCGACTTGCCCGAGCCGTTCGGCCCGATGAGCGCCACGACGTCGCCCGCGCGAACCTCCAGATCGACGCCTTCGACTACGACCTTCTTGTCGTAGCCCGCCGACAGGTCGCTTATGCGGAAAAGCGGCGCTCCGTCAGCCTGCGTTTCGACCGGGGTTTCGAGGTTCGACTCCGCTCGGAGGAGGCGTTTCGCGTGCAGTTCCGCACGAGCCGAAAGTGCCTTCTGGCGCTTTCGTGCGAGCTTAGGACTGTCTAAGCACGGAATGTCCCTTCCGAGCGTTTTGGGCTGCGGCACGAATTTTCCCATCTACCTCACCCGCTTCTTCAACATGAGTGCGATAACCACCGGCGCGCCGAAGATGGCGGTGACGGCGCTGATGGAAAGTTCGACGGGAGAGAACAGCGTGCGCGCGATCAAATCGCAGCCCGCGCAGAAGATGGCGCCTCCCAAGAAGCACGCAGGAATCACGCGGATGGGCTTCGACGACTTTATCGCCGACTTCACGAGATGTGGAACCGCGATGCCTACGAACGACACCGGACCAGCGAACGCGGTCATGCAGGCGGAGAGCATGCTCGCTAGAAGGACGAGCACCACGCGGAAGCGTGCGACGTTCACGCCGACGCTTTTCGCGTAGGCTTCTCCCAGCTGGAAGGCGGAAAGGGGCTTCGATATCGCGAATACGCATGCGCTCACGGTGATCACCACGACCGCGATGACCGCGATGTCGTCCCAGCTCGAACCCGAGAAACTACCCAAAGACCAGTTGTGCAGGTTCACGATGGACTGGTCGTCGGCGAAGGCGATAAGGAAGTTCGTCGCCGCCGAGCAGATGTATCCCACCATGACGCCCGCCACGATGAGCATGGCCATGGAACTTATGCGCCGTGCGATGAGGAGCACGAAGCCGATGGTGATAAGCGAGCCCAGAAACGCTGCGGCCACCATGGCCGGCGAGGACATGGCCTGGTTCGCGCCCAGAAGCACGATCATCGTAAGCGCGACGACGAACTTTGCGCCCGAGGAGACGCCCAAGATGAACGGGTCGGCGATGGGGTTGTTGAAAAACGTCTGCAGCAGGAACCCGGAGAGCGAAAGTGCCCCGCCGAGAAGCACGGCTGAAAGCACGCGCGGCAGGCGAATCTCCCAGATGACTTGGCTTTCCATGGAATTGGCCGCGCCGCCCGAAAGGATGCCGGGGATGTGGTCTGCGGGCACGAGCACGCTCCCGATGCACAGGTTGGCCCCGACGAGCACGATGAGGACAACAGCGAGCAGCGCCGTCACGACGCGACACCGCGCGGCGCGTCGTGATTCGTCGTATGTCATGGAAAGCCGGCTTCTCATGACGCTAGCCAAGCTTCCTCAGATAATGGAAGTCGCTCGCGTCATCGCCGGTGAACGCCCCGTGCAGCTCGTCGATAATGTCGGCGGTAGAAGTCATCTGCTGGTACATGTCGGCGCTTGTGACCCAGACGTTGCCGTTCTTTACAGCTTTGAACTGCGACAATAGCGCGTTTTTGCCTACGAAGTCTTTCAAGGTGGCAACCGATTCGTCGATGGTGCCGTTGTAGACGATGATGTCGGCATCCTTCGCCGTCGCGTAGAAGCGCTCCATTTCGAGCGTTACTGACGAACCTGACGTCGACGCCGTCTGCGCGTCATCGAGCGCGTAGTTGCCGCCTGCAAGCTCGATCATCTGCGCCACGTAGTCGCCCGCCCGCCGCGTGACGGCGGCCCCGTTCGAGTTAATGTAGAAATACGCCACGGTTTTACCTGACGACGCGAGCCTCGACGTTTGCTCGACGCGGGCCTTCTGCTCGTTGAACAGGTGCGCGGCCTCGTCTTCCTTGTCGAACAGGACGCCGAAAAGCTTAATCCACTCGACGCGCCCGAGTGCTTCGGGCTCGCTCGACGACTGTTCGGTGAGCACGACGAGCCCGAGCTTCTGCAGCTTTTCCTTCACATCGGGCGTGTGGTTGATCATGGTGTTCTCGATGGCGAGCGTGCAGCCCGAGGCCGATATTCGCTCGTAGTCGGGCGCGCTGTACTTGCCGCCGTAGGCGATCGCCCCACTTTCGAGTGCGCTTTTGAAGCCCGCGACCGAGCAATCGTCGGCCTTCGTGCCCGACATGAGGATGTTGTCGTTCGCATCGAGCGCGTCGACCAGGCACATCGTCGCCGACGACACGAGGTACACCTTGTTGGCGGGACGCCTTATGACCGCGATGTCGGAGCTCAACCCATCAGGTACCTTCGCATCTTGCGGTACCACGAGGAAGCGCTCCCCGTTCGAAATGCAGATAAGCCGCAGGCCGCCTTCGTACTCGTCGACAGTGAAGTGCTCGGCGTATTCAAGCTGAAGCGCCCCCGTCGGCTCCCAGCCGCAGCCCAAATCGGCGTTGTGGAAGTCGGCCGCGGCGCTTGAAGCCGTTCCCGCAGGGGAGCCGCCGCTTGCATCGTCGCCCGATTTCTCCTTCATGGTGGATGAGTCGAAGTGGAGCGTGTAGTCGATGGTGTGCGGCGTCGACATGGCGACGGTCTCGGCCGACACGGCGATGTCCTCGTCGAGCGTGACGGGTATCTCGAACGTGGAGTTGCCGCCGTCGTTTACGGGCGCGTAGTCCACGCCGTTGACGGTCATTTTGTCGTAGTTCGAACTCGACCAGGTGATGGTCGCGGTGTAGGTGTCGCCATCCTTCACAATTGTGGTGGGTGAGGCGATGCTTGCGCGCCCTGACCCGCCGGAGAGCGAGACGCTCACAGTGTATTCCTGAGAGCCTGCCGTGCCACCGGTCGCGTTCGGGCTCGCACTGCACCCCGCGAAGGGAAGCGCGAACAGGGCGACGAGAACGCAGGCGATCGCGCGCACCGCGATGCTGCGACGCTTCCTGCTTTCCCCCTTGGGAAGAATCGACCGCATGGCGTTACTTCAGTGCGTCGGCGCGCAGATCGACGCCGGCGGATTCGAACACGAGCGTGCGGTCGTACCACTGCTCTTTTCTAATACTCCACGCGGCGCAGGCGGTGTCCTCGTCGAGCGCTTCAACGGGCACGTCGTAGGTGTACTTGCCTTCCGCGTTTTCCACATAGGGGATGAAGTCGGCCTCGCTCGCGGCGGCAGCCTCGTCGCCCGTGCCCATGAAGAGCTTGCCGTAGCCCGTGCCGGAAAGTGTCATCACGCAGTGCATGGAGCCGTTTTCCACGATGAGCTGGGCGTCCACAATCCTGAACATGTTCGAGCTGGAATCTACGGTGATCGGATAGGTGCCGTCGGCCACCTTGTCGGCGGTGATGGGGGCAGCGCTTGCGCCCTCGGGCGCATCGGCCGCCTGTTCGGTCTTTTCCTGGGAATCGGCATCGCTTGCCTTTGCGCTGTCGATTGAATTTCCGCCGCAGCCGGCGAGCGAGAACGCGAAAAGCGCCGCTGACAGGGCGAAGGCGAGGGTTTTCTTCAACATGGAGGGGGTTCCTTTCAATCGCTTCGACCGCCCGCGCCGTGCGGTGGGCGGGCGGGATGCGAATGCAACGGGCATGCGCCGTTAGTCGGGGAAGGCGCATGCCCGTTGCACGGGGACGCGACCGGCGCCCCCGTGCGCGGCGAGTTTACAGCTTGGCGATGGCGTCATCCACGTGCGCGACGTAGATGTCGTCGACCGCGACGTTCTGTCCCAGACCCTGGAGCAGGCACGTCACTTCGAAGCCGGCGGCCACGAACTTCGCAGCCCAGCTGTCGGGGTCGGTCTCGTCTGCCATGTCGTTGTTCGCGTGGTCGCCCGCGACCACCATGAACGGCGCGAGCACGGCCTTCTTGTAGCCTGCGGCGCTCGCGGCGGCGATAACATCCTCACAGGTCGGTTCAGCCTCGACGGTGCCGACGAAGAACTGCGTCAAGCCCTCGTTCTTAAACACTTCCTGCATCTTGGCATAGTCGGCGTTGGAATCGGCTTCGGTGCCGTGGCCCATGAGGCACAGCGCCGTCTTGCCGTCGTCGAAGGACGCCATGTTCTCCTTAATGGCTGCGGCCACCTTCTTGTAGTCGTCGTCGGAGGTGAGCAGCGGGTCGCCGAGCGAGATCTTGTCGAACTTGTCAGCGTACTTGTCGAGCTCGTCTTTCACGTCGGCGTATTCCAGGCCAGCCATGAGATGCGTCGGCTGCACGACGATTTCCTTCACGCCGTCTTCCACGCAGCGGTCGAGCGCCTCGGTCATGTTGTCGATCGTGATGCCGTCGCGCTTCTTCAGCTTGTCGATGATGATCTGCGCGGTGAAGGCGCGGCGGATGTCGTAGTCCTGCCAGTACTTCTCACGGATAGCGTCTTCGATGGCGCCGATGGTGATGTGGCGCGAGTCGTTGTAGCTCGTGCCGAAGCTCGTGACGAGGATGACCGGCTTCACGGCCTTCTCCTTTTCGCTCGATTTCTCGGAACTCGCGGAGGTGTTGGAGCAGCCCGCGAGCGCGACTCCGGCGAGCGCGACGGCTCCGGTTGCCGCGGCGCTCATGAAGCCGCGGCGTGACATCTGTTCGGACATGGTTTTTCCTTTCCTCGGTTTGCCGGTCCCCCGGCGACAGTTGCTTGTCGGCACAAGCGAAAGAAAAGCGCACCCCTCGGGGTTCACAAGGAGCTAACGCCACGGCGATGCCGTGAGGAAAAGGCGAAGCAGTCTGGCTTGGGGCGTGAGGCGGTTCGCCCGCGCGTCCTATACAGTAATGTCCCTTGCCCAGGATTCCCACCTGGTTCCCTCCGCAAGCCAGCGCGGGCTGTGCGGGCGCCGCGCCGGTCATTTCCTTTTATCCGATTGTCATATGCTCGTTGCCGAATCTTTTACTATGATAGTGGGCACTTGTGAACGTGTCAAAGCCAGGGCGGGCGGCATTGCGCCTTCTGCCTGCGTATTTGCGCCGATTGTCGCCGCAGGCGCCGTGTTTTGCCTGCTGCGCGAATGGCGGCGTAAACGGTTGCGATGAGAAACGGGAAGGGAAGGCTCGGATGATTCATATCGTTGGCGCAGGTTCGGGCTCCGCCGACCTTATCACGCTTCGCGGGGCGCGTCTTCTGCGCGCGGCCGACGTGGTCGTTTGGGCGGGGAGCCTTGTGAACCCCGAGCTGCTCGCCGAGTGCAAGGAATCCTGCGTCGTCTACGACAGCGCGCACATGACCTTGGAGGAAGTGCTCGACGTGATGTGCGCGGCGGATGCGCGGGGCGAGGAAGTGGTGCGCCTGCACACGGGCGACCCGTGCCTGTACGGCGCCATCCAGGAGCAGATGGACGCACTCGACGCGCGCGGCGTGGACTACGAGGTGGTGCCCGGCGTGTCGAGCTTTTGCGGTGCCGCGGCGGCGCTTCGCCAGGAATACACGCTGCCGGGAATCAGCCAGTCGGTCGTGATCACGCGGCTTTCCGGGCGCACCCCCATGCCCGCGGGCGAGGGCATGCGCACCATGGCGGAAAGCGGCTCGACTATGGTCATCTTCCTGAGCTCGGGTATGCTCGCCGAGCTTTCCGCCGAGCTTTTGGCTGCGGGCCGCAGCTCCGACGAGCCGGCGGCGCTCGTGTACAAGGCGACCTGGCCTGAGGAGCGCGTGGTGCGATGCACAGTGGGCACGCTCGCCGATGCGGGCGCGCGAGAGGGCATCGACCGCACGGCGCTCGTGGTGGTGGGCCGCGTGCTCGGAGCTCGCGGCAGGCTTGCACACAACGGCGCGCAAGCGGAGTCGTACGAGCGCAGCAAGCTTTACGACCCTTCGTTTTCCACGGGGTATCGGAAGGCGAGCAGCTAGCGTGGCCTTCGAGCACTACATATATACCGGGACGACCCGCCTGCGCTGCGGCTACACCACGGGGAGCTGCGCCGCGCTCGCGGCGAAGGCGGCCTGCGAGATGCTCTTGTCACGAAAGCCCGTCGGCCTCGTGTCGATCGTCACCCCCGGCGGGCTGCCCGTCGAGGCGAACGTGGTCGACGCATGCATCGGCGAGGGGTGCGCCCAGTGCGCCGTGCGAAAGGACGCAGGCGACGATGCCGATGTGACTGACGGCGTACTCGTGTACGCGCACGTGGAACATGCGGGGTCGGGCACGGGTGCTGCGGGCAGCAAGGACGTGCCCGCGCGCGAATCGGAAGTTTCCGTCGATGGCGGCGTGGGCGTGGGGCGCGTGACATTGCCCGGGCTCGAGCAGCCGGTGGGGGCGGCCGCCATCAACGCGACGCCGCGCGCGATGATTACTTCGGCGGTGCGTGAGGTGTGCGCCGCGCACGGCTTTTCTGGAAACATTGCTGTGACGATTTCGGTACCCGAGGGTGTGGCCCTTGCCGAAAAGACCTTCAACCCGCACCTGGGGATAGAGGACGGCATCTCCATCCTGGGAACGACGGGCATCGTCGAGCCGCGCAGCCTCGCTGCCTTGCGTGACAGCATCGAGCTCGAGATTCGGCAGCATGCGGCTATGGGGCGGCGCGGAGTCGTGCTCACGCCCGGCAACTACGGCGGGCAGTTCATCTCGGGGCATTTCCACCTAAACGGTGCGCCGGTGGTCTTCATCTCCAACTTTGTGGGCGATGCGATTGATTGCTGCGTTCGCGAGGGATTCACCAATGTCCTTCTTGTGGGACACATCGGCAAGTTGGTGAAGGTCGCGGGCGGCATCATGGACACCCATTCGCGTACCGCCGACTGCCGCGCGGAGATTCTGGCCGCCCACGCGGCCATGGCCGGCGCGGGCGCGAAGACCGTGCGCGAGATCATGTCGTCCGTCACGACCACGGCGGCGCTCGAGGTAATCGAGGCCGCCGGCGTTGGGGACGCTGCGCGCGCCTCGCTCGCTGCGGCAATTGAGGACAGGTTGCGCCGCCGCGCGGCGGGCGCATGCGACATCGCCGCGGTCGTGTTCGACGCCGAGCGCCGCGAGCTTTTCCGCACGTCGGGCGCCGATGCAGTTATCGGGAAATTGGGGGCGACGTATGAGTAAAGGCGTTCTGTACGGGGTGCGCCGTGCAATCGGCTGGCCGGGGACGAAGGTGGTCATGAAGGCGCGCCGCTCGCTTGTGGACACGAAGTGCTTCCTTTGCGAGGAGAGTGCCTTCGACGGTGCCGAGCTTGTAGAGGACTGTGGGCTTCCGGGCGAGCGTGTGTACCGCTCGCTCGACGATGTGCCCGATTGGGGCAGCTACTTCTCGACGATGGTGGTGCGCTAGATGAGGGTTTCCTGCATAGCGTTCACTGAGAGGGGGTATGCGTTGGCGGAGCGCACCGCACGCGCGCTTTCCGATTGCGCGCAGACAGGTGAAGATGACCCTGGCTGGGACGTTTCCGTTTCGCGCGGGTTCGGCGATGGGAAGGCCGATCTGCGCGCATGGACGGCGCTCGCGTGGGAAGCGTCGGACGCGCTTCTGTTCGTGGGTGCGGCGGGCATCGCCGTGCGGGCGATCGCGCCGCATGTCGCCTCGAAGGCAAACGATCCCGCGGTTGTGGCGATCGACGAGGCGGGGCGCTTTGCCGTTCCGCTTTTGTCGGGGCATTTGGGCGGTGCGAACGAGCTTGCGCAAACTGTGGCACGCGCGGCAGGGGCCATCCCCGTCATCACCACGGCGACTGACGTCCGCGGCATGTGGGCGGTGGATACGTGGGCGCGCCGTGCGGGGCTCGCCGTTTCGAATCCCGAGGCCATCAAGCGAGTGTCGGCGCGGCTGCTTTCGGGCGGGCGCGTGGCGCTCTATTCCGACATGCCGATTTCGGGACAGCCGCCTGAGGGGGTTGACATTGCGTCAGACCGCGCGCGGGCCGATATCGTCGTGTCGCCGTTTGCTGGCGCGAATGCAGGTGCGTCCGTTCGCGCGGCGGAGACAACGGGCGTGGTCGTGCCCGCCGGTGAGACGGGGAAGCCGGCGGGCGTGAGGGCGCAGGCGCCTGCGCCCGATCCGCTTCGCCTTGTCGTGCCCTGCATCGTTGCGGGCATAGGGTGTCGTCGCGGTGCGTGCTCCGAAGCGATCGGGGAGGCGTTTCTTCTCGCGTGCGGGCAGGCGGGCATCTCGCCTTCGGCCGTGCGCATGGCGGCGACGATCGACGTGAAGGCGCACGAGGAGGGTCTGCTCGCCTTCTGCCGCGCGCGTAATATCCCGCTTGCGACGTATTCCGCAGATGAGTTGTCGCAAGTCGATGGCAGCGTTTCGCCATCTGATTTCGTGCGCGCGACGGTGGGGGTCGACAACGTGTGCGAGCGCGCGGCGCTCGCGGACGGGGGCAAACTTATCTTCCCGAAGCTCGCTCACGGCGGCGTGACCGTCGCGTTTTCCAAGGTAACTATTAAACTTTCGTTTAAGGAGCGGTGATGGGAAAGCTCTTCGTGGTGGGAATCGGCCCGGGCGGCCCCGACGGCATGACGATTGCGGCCCGGCGTGCGCTCGAGGCGTCCGACGTCGTTGTGGGTTACACGAAATACGTGGAGCTCGCGCTCGCCGCCGTGCCCGACGCGGCGCATCTCGCGACGCCGATGATGCACGAGGTCGAACGGTGCCGCCTTGCGCTTTCGCGCGCGCAGAGTGGAGAAGCCGTGGCGCTCGTGTGCAGCGGCGACGCGGGCGTGTACGGCATGGCGAGCCCCGTGCTGGAGCTTGCGGAGGACTACCCCGATGTAGACGTGGAAGTTATCGCCGGGGCCACCGCGGCTCAGAGCGGGTCGGCGGTGCTCGGCGCCCCGCTTGCCCACGACTTCGCGGTCGTGTCGCTCTCCGACCTGCTCACGCCATGGGAGGTCATCGAGCGCAGGCTCGCCGCCGTGGCGAGCGCCGACTTCTGCATCTGTTTGTACAACCCGCGCAGCAGAAAGCGCGCCGACAGGCTCTCACGCGCGGCGAAGATTATGCTCGAATGGAAGGCCCCCGACACGCTCTGCGGCTGGGTACGTAACATCGGGCGCGAGGGGCAGCAGTCGGGCATGTGCAGGCTCTCCGAGCTGGGGGAGATCGACGCCGACATGTTCACCACCGTGTTCGTCGGCAACGCGGACACGAAGCTCGTAGGCGGCCGTATGGTCACGCCGCGCGGGTATCGGGAGATTCCATGCGAAAGGTAACGATCATCGGGGCGGGGCCCGGAAACCCCGACTTGCTCTCGCGCGCGGCGCTCGACGCGATCGACATCGCCGACGTGGTCATCGGCGCTCATCGCGCGCTTGCCGGCATCGACGTGCCGCCCGACGTGGTGAGATGCGAGCTCGTGAAGACGGCGGACATCGTCGCCGCGCTCACCGATGCGGCGTCGTGGCAGCGCGCCGTGGTCGTGATGACGGGCGATGTGGGGCTGTTCAGCGGCGCGCGCCGCCTGGTGGAGGCGCTCTCCGGCGACGCGCAGGTGGACGTGCGCATCATTCCCGGCATAAGCTCAGCGTCGTATCTCGCCGCGCGCCTCGCGCGTCCATGGCAGGATTGGCGCTTCGCGAGCGCTCACGGCGTGGCGTGCGACATCGTGGCCGAGGCCGAGCGCTCAGGCGAGCTCTTCCTCGCCACGTCGGGCGGGGACGATCCTTCGCGGCTTTCGGGCGAGCTTGTGCAGGCGGGCTTCGGGGACGCGTGCGTGACGGTGGCCGAGCGCCTGTCGTACCCCGACGAGCGCATCACCTGCGCGACCGCAAGTGAAATCACAGGTCAGACGTTCGACGACTTGAACGTGATGCTTATCGATTTCGCAGGCGGCGCCGGGTCGCCTGCGGGCTCTAGCGCAGCCTCCGAGGCGCCGGCCGGCGCGTCC